>JBATPJ010000018.1:0-32722 GCA_049291395.1 Saccharimonadales bacterium (SeqCode)
ACCTCACCAGTTACGTCCGTTGTGCGGAAGTAAAACTGTGGTTTGTAACCCTTAAAGAATGGCGTGTGACGACCACCCTCTTCCTTCGTCAGGACATAGACCTCAGCGTCGAACTCAGTGTGAGGAGTGATAGTACCCGGTTTGGCAATCACCTGACCGCGCTCGATCTGCTCACGCTCGATGCCGCGGAGGAGAAGACCTGCGTTGTCACCAGCTTGACCCTGGTCGAGGTTTTTCTTGAAGGCCTCGATACCGGTTACAACTGATTTTTGCAGGTCACGGATACCGACGATCTCAACTTCGTCGTTGAGTTTGACGATACCTTGCTCGATACGACCAGTCGCGACAGTACCACGACCTTTGATCGAGAAGACGTCTTCAACAGGCATCAGGAATGGCTTGTCGAGGTCGCGCTTTGGCTCTTCGATGTAGTCGTCCATAGCTTTGACGAGTTCCATGATGGCGTCTTCGTCGCTGGCTGAACCATCGAGAGCTTTGGTAGCTGAACCTTTCAGGATAGGAGCGTTGTCGCCATCGAAACCGTTTTTGCTGAGTAGTTCACGGACATCCATCTCGACGAGCTCGACGAGCTCAGGATCGGCGAGGTCCATCTTGTTCAGGAAGACAACGATCTTTGGCACACCGACTTGGCGAGCAAGCAGGACGTGCTCACGAGTCTGTGGCATAGGACCGTCAGCAGCAGATACGACGAGGATAGCACCGTCGACCTGAGCCGCACCGGTGATCATGTTTTTGACGTAGTCGGCGTGACCAGGCATGTCGACGTGAGCGTAGTGACGCTTTTCGCTTTCATACTCTTGGTGAGAGGTAGCGATGGTGATACCACGGGCCTTTTCCTCTGGTGCATTGTCGATTTGGTCGTAAGCAACCGGCTTGTTGACGGCGCTTGGAAGTTTTTTGGCAAGCACAGCGGTGATTGCTGCAGTCAATGTCGTCTTACCGTGGTCGACGTGACCCATCGTACCGACGTTGACATGAGGCTTGCTTCGGTCAAAATCTGCCATAATGTAGATTCTCTCCTAATTATTAGAATTTATTATCGCGACGCGTGCCCCGTTGATTGCTCAAAAAAGAAGCGTCGCGCGCATACATACGATTATATCTGATTTCCCCGAAGGTGTAAACTACTGATTACCGTCAGTATTCTATCAGCAGCATCTCAGCAACGATATGCATACTTTATCGCACAATATGCAACGTGAATACTGTTTATGATTATGACTGAAGCCAAAAAACGCACAATCTTGTGGGGCCTGATATTCGTCTCGTGCCTCCCTATCCTCGCCCTTCTCGTGCGGCCGTCCGTATCGCAGATCTCGAGTACGACACTCTACCTGTCGGCTGTCACCGGCTACATCGGCATCGTACTACTGCTCTGGATGTATATCCTTGGCGCCAAATCGGTCATGAGCCTGGTATTTCACGATCTAGCACCCGTCCTCAAGGTCCACAAGAAACTCGGCAAATGGGGTAGCCTTCTCATCCTTTTGCACCCACTGCTTATCGCCTATAGCTATGGCGAATCACTTCTTTACGGTGTCATCCCGCAGATTGGCACGGAGTTTGAGCGCCACGTCACACTCGGACGGATCGCGTTTGCGCTCCTCGTCCTCACCTGGGTACTATCGGTCTACTTTCGCAAACGGCTCGGCTATCGACCATGGAAATACATACACTATCTCGCCTATATCTGCGTACCCTTTGCGCTGCTCCATGTCCCCGATGTCGGCTCACAGTACATGAAGTATCAGAGTGTCAAACTGTACTTTTTCCTCCTCGTTCTCACATTTCTCATCTTTACGGTCATCCGCATTCGTAGTCTCTTCAACCTCGACAAGCACGCCTACACGATCTCCGGCAACAAAAAGATTAGTGATGGCGACTACCTGCTATGGCTCAGTCCTGTAAATAGCCGCGTCGCTCCTCGTCGCGGACAATATGTCTACCTCAAGTCTGGCTATATCAGCGAAGATCACCCATTTTCGATGACTCAGTACAACGAGACCAATGGCGATCTCTATATCACCTACCGCGTCTTCGGCGAGTACACTCGCTATTTGACGACGCTTGACGAGGGTCAAAAAGTCTTCGTCGGTGGACCGTTTGGCAGCTTCACGAAAGAGATCGACGATCAGCCAGCCTCACCGGTCGTCTATATCGCTGGTGGTATCGGCATCACGCCATTTGTCGACCGTATCCTGCGCGAGAACGGCCACCGAGAGCAATGGCTCTTCGCTGCCAATCGTTCACACGAATCAGCCGTCTTCGTACCGACACTCCAGCCTATCCTCGGGGCGCACTGCGTCTCGATATATAGCGAAGGCGTTGTGTCGCGCCCTGGCGAAGAGTCTGGCTTCTTGACGAGCGATATTATCCATAGGTACCTGACGAACCCCGACCAGTACCACTACTATATCTGTGGCCCGCCGCCGATGATGAAAGCCGTCAAAGCGACCCTGCGCGATATGAGCATAGCGCCGAGTCAGATCCATATCGAGAAATTCGGCTGGTAACAAGCCTTTCGGGGTGCATAAACGCCGCACGGTATGCGGCGTTTTAGGCTAGATAACCCGTAGGCTATTTCTTGTTGCGTTTTTCGATGATCTCGGCAGCGACGTTTGGTGGAACTTCCTCGTACTGAGCAAGCTCCATGGTGCCAGCAGCACGACCTTGGCTCATGCTACGGATATCGCCAGTGTAACCAAACATGTTGCTGAGTGGTACGAAGGCTTTGATAAGCTTGGCGCCGGCCATCAAGTCTTCCATGGCTTCGATACGGCCACGGCGTGAGTTGAGGTCGCCGATCACGTCACCCATGAATTCTTCAGGAGTCGTGACTTCGACGCGCATGACAGGCTCGAGCAGCACTGGCTTGGCCTTTGGGATACCTTCTTTGACAGAGAGGACACCAGCGAGGTTAAAGGCGAGCTCAGATGAGTCGACGTCGTGATATGAACCATCGTAGAGTGTCGCTTTGACACCGATCATTGGGTAACCAGCGATGACGCCATTACTGAGGGTATCTTCGATACCTTTACGGACTGGCTGACGGTATTCTTGTGGGACCACACCACCTTTGATCTCGTCGACGAATTCGAAGCCTTCACCTGATTCGGTCGGCTCAAACCTGATCCAGACATCACCATACTGACCGCGACCACCTGATTGCTTGGCGTGTTTACCCTGGGCTTGTGCCAAACCGCGAATTGTCTCACGGAAGGCCACTTGTGGCTCACCGATGTTCGCCTCGACTTTGAACTCGCGGCGCATACGGTCAATCAAGATATCGAGGTGAAGCTCACCCATACCAGACATGATGGTCTGGCCAGTCTCGTCGTCGGTGTGGATGCGGAAGGTCGGATCTTCTTCAGCGAGGCGCTGCAGAGCGATGCCCATCTTTTCCTGGTCAGCTTTTGATTTCGGCTCGACAGCGATACTGACTGGTGGCTCTGGGAATGTGATACTCTCGAGGGCAATAGGATTGGCCACGTCGCTGAGCGTGTGGCCAGTAAAGGTGCTTTTGAGGCCGACGACTGCCGCGATATCACCAGCGGCAATCCGCTCGATGTCTTCACGTTTGTCAGCGTGCATACGGACGATACGGCCGACACGCTCTTTCTCACCGGTCGTCGTGTTGAGTACGTAGCTACCGGCTGTCAGGACACCTGAGTAGACGCGGACGAAGATCAATCGACCGACAAATGGGTCAGTCGCGATCTTGAACGCTAGTGCGGCCATCGGATCTTTCTCGTCTGGGTGACGAGCGACTTCTTCGCCAGTCTTTGGGTTGACACCCCAGATAGCTTCGACGTCGAGTGGGCTTGGCAAGTAGTCGATCATGAGATCAAGGACTTTTTCGACGATGACACCACGGCCATCACCACCGGTGACGAGGAAGAAGTCACCAGCAAGCACACGCTTGCGCAAAGCGCTCTTCAGCTCATCGACACTAATCGCGTCTTCACCGTGCTCAAAGAATTTCTCCATGAGGACGTCATCGGCTTCGACGGCAGCTTCGACGAGGAGGCTGCGCGCGTTTTTGGCCCTTTCGAGCATGTCGGCTGGGATCTCACCGACGATCAGCTCGTGGTCAGAGTAGTCTGTGTAGGTGTAGGCTTTCATATCGACGAGGTCGACGACGCCGTTGATGTCTTTTTCGAAGCCGATCGGCAGGTGAACTGGCAGGGCGTGTTTGGTCAGACGGTTGTGGATGCTCTCGAGAGATTTGTAGAAATCACCACCGGTTTGGTTGATCTTGTTGATGAAACAGATGCGAGGCACGCCGTATTTGTTCGCCTGGCGCCAGACGGTCTCAGACTGGGCTTCGACACCCATCTTGCCATCAAAGACAGTGACTGCACCGTCGAGCACGCGCAGACTGCGCTCCACCTCGACTGTGAAGTCGATGTGACCTGGTGTGTCGATGATGTTGATCTTGTGCTCTTTCCAAAAACACGTCACCGCAGCACTGGTGATCGTGATGCCACGCTCACGCTCCTGCTCCATCCAGTCGGTCGTCGTGTCGCCTTCGTGGACCTCACCGATCTTGTGCGAAGCACCGGTGCGATAGAGGATACCCTCAGTAGTAGTGGTCTTGCCAGCATCGATGTGAGCAATGATACCGACGTTGCGGTACTGTTTGAGCGGGACGTCTTTTTGCGTAGCCATAGAAGTATGTGATCCTTTATGAATTAATTTGTCGCTTTTTTGAGCATCAAAAAAGAGTTGTTGAGTACTATTCTACCAGATATCGCGAGAATATCCTAGCCCCGGTCGGTCGCTAACGCCGCAGTGCTCTTTGCACTGCTTGTCGGAATGCCTGCAAGGGATCCCTCAGACCCACTAGCCATGTCTCATCCTGCGGCGCAGTGACGGCATCTTGAATATCTATAGTGTCTTGTAGCACAGCATCTCTGATCGGGCGAGATGGGTCTCTCGCCTGCTGGTCACGAGCACGGGGTGGCCCTCCAAATGCCCCGTCAATCTCATCATCCACCATCTGATCAAGCGTATACTTCCGCCAATAAGCATGGCTTTGCTCAACGCGTCGCGCCCATTCATCACTGAGTAAGTGCTGCGATTCATCGTCTTGCTCCACCTCTTTTGTCCTTCGTTGCATCACGTCATTCTTTCTGCGCATATACCCCCACAGTCCCCGAGCGGCTATCGTCTCATAACCCACCTTCTCTGAACGATGTATCGGGACGAAACGCTCGACAGACACCTTGCCAAGCTTCCGCCTTCTAGACCAACTAATTCTGTATAGCGTATCGGCTTCCTCGCCAAGATCTTCATAGCCATCTATCCCAATAACTGTCCGCGAAGTAGGCAGCCCAATGCCCGATGGGCCAATAGGATACTTAAGCCGCAACCGCCGCGACGGAGTACGAGGAAAGCTCGGGATTACTTCCGCCTCGCGATACATTGGCGCCGACCCTACGACCATATGCGTACCGCGCGGAAAGCCGCTCTCGACACGTACCCGCTCGCGCGGCAGTAGCCTGAGTCTATCGGCAATCTCCTCTGGTCGTAACATATCGGTTGGTGGCATCATAACCTTTCACGCTCGTTACTCTTGTTATCATAACGCGAACAATGCATTACATTCTCGCAGATTATCAGATATCATTATATAATAATTTGTATGGACAAGAAAGGTCGGACTTACGACTCACTTGAGCATCGAGGCTTGTTCGATAGAATGCGCAGAGCGAAGATCCGATCTGTCTTAGCGATCCTGGCCATGACCGACTTCGCTCATTGTATAGTCCAAGAAGCGCAGTTTGTCGGAGCACCGACAGTCATTGAGTCGTACCGCGGTAATTCCGATGTCATGCACCTCAACCCGACCAATACATTTTGTCTGATATTTCACGGGCTTGGGCTCGACAATAGCGAGGAAATAGCCGATGCATACCTACCGATCATGCGAAACAGGTGCCAGATCGCACTCGTGCACTATAGCCCCAACGGTATCGACGGCGGCGAGATAGCGCGCCGACTGTCGAAGTATTTTGACGAACATATCTCAAACGACAACCCAATTAAAATCGTATCTTTCGGTGAGAGCGCGGGTGGCATCGTACACTATCATGCGTTGAAGGCATTGATGGGCATGCGAAGCGACATCGATATCCGGGCTATGATCAACGACGGCTCGCCGACTGGCTCGATCGATACCAAGGGTCCGTTGGAGGGCGCTGTTGTCGAAGCTGGAGCAGTGCTGGCAGATACACCGCTTCGTTTTAGTATTTCCGCAAAGCCGATTCAGTACGCCGCAGAGTTTGTATCACGAAACACTCGAAATTCTGCCATGAACGATAATGACCGTCGACGGCTTGACATCGGTGACATCAGGTATGTCGTCGATGAAACTGACGCACAGGTCTATCTTGCAGTACTCGAAGCGATCCGTGACTTCCCAGAGACCGATCAAGATTCATCGTTCTTGCAAGACACGGCATTTTACTATCTGCGCGCCACCGATCCCGAGAAGGATGGCAATGTCGATGTCGATGCAGCGGGCTATAACTGGATGAAGATCATCGGCCACGCTAAGACCATCGAGATTCCTGACGGCGGTCACGCAAACCCTCGACAGGCCCCGGGCTACATCCGTATCGTTGACGACATCCTCCAGGAAGTCATCGTAGAGTCATACAGCGATCGCCGTGCGCTATCGGACACTTCACGCTAATTAATCGACGACACATACCAAAAGCCCGCGTATCCGTACGCGGGCTTGTAATTTTCGACAAATCGTGACTACGTGCGGGCGAAGTGCGCGAAGGCGCGGTTGGCTTCGGCCATGCGGTGAGTGTCTTCTTTTTTCTTGAAGGCAGCACCGGCTTCGTTGTAGGCGTCGACGATCTCAGCAGCAAGGCGCTCATTGTATGGCATACCACTGCGCGAACGAGCTGACTGGACCAGCCACATGAACGCGTAGTGTTGCTGACGGTGACCCTGGATCGGGAATGGGATCTGGTAGTTCGCACCACCGACACGACGGCTCTTCACCTCAAAGTTTGGCTGGATGTTACGAAATGCTTTCTCGAAAACTTCGAGTGGCTCTTCGCTTTTCAGCTTCTTGGCGGCGAGTTCGAGCGCGCTGTAGACGGCTTTTTCGGCAACGTATTTCTTGCCGTCGAGCATGCTTTTGTTGATCAAGCGTTGCACGAGCACTGACTGGTATTTGCGGTCAGGGTTGAGCTTGCGCTGAAGTTTCTTGGTTACTTTGCGAGGCATGGTTATTTGCTCTCCTTTTTCGCACCGTATTTGCTACGGCCTTGTTTGCGTTTGGCGACACCCTGAAGGTCAAGCGCACCACGAACGATGTGGTAGCGAACACCAGGAAGATCAGGCACACGACCACCGCGGACGAGCACAACTGCGTGCTCTTGGAGGTTGTGACCTTCGCCGCCGATGTAAGCCCAGACCTCTTGGTGGTTGGTCAGGCGGACACGAGCAACTTTACGAAGTGCTGAGTTCGGTTTCTTCGGGGTCTTGGTCGTCACACGGATACAGACACCACGTTTGAGTGGGGCATCCTGCTCGTAGTAACGAGTCTTGAGCGCGTTGTGGATGCGACCGAGATGAGGCGATTTGCTCTTCTTGGCAGCCGTATGACGCGGTTTGCGCACTAGTTGGTTGATTGTTGGCATCTTGCTCCTTATGTGCGGATAACCGTCTCGCGGCGCATATCGCTCGTTTCTCTCCGTTCGCTCCTGGGCTGTATCGCATATACAGCCTTCGTCACGTACTCGAGATAACGATCGATCTGCATCCACGAACCGATCATCCTTAACAGTGATGAATTTGTAGATTGCAATTTTTTGACTCGTGGATGGTAGTGCTAATCCCGTGACCCGCTAAGATCTAAGGTCTATCATCCTCGGTCTCATTTGTGTAAGCCAGGCAGCAAACCCGCTCACGCGTCTCGTCCATTTGTGGGAGTGTACACATATTCCCATAAACTTTGAGAGGAAACTCGTCCTTCATTATACCGCAGACGGACAATTTTGACAAACGTGGTCATTCATGTAAAATTATGTACATCGCCAGATGGGCGACACCCATCGAAGAGATGGAGTTCTCAGTGATGAGGAGGCCCGAAATGGCCACGGTATCTGAAGCCTTCATAGTGAGGCAAGCCATCATCACCGCCATCGTGCGTGATGGCAGCTGCACCCCATCAAATGCAGGCAACGTGCTCAAGTCAATCGAATACATCATCGCCATGATTCGCGAGATGGGCTATCAGCCCGTCTCTCCAACATTCAAGCAGTTGTCGGTGCCGTCACGCAGGATATGCGAGAAGTTGATGGCTGACGGCAAGCTGACAAGGCCGGCCTCGGCCTATCAGCTCATCGTCAGCCACTTCCTCAACTCGCAGCGCGGCGAGACGGGTTTAGCCTACACGAAAGCCGGCAACGATAGGAACGGTACTGCCAGTATCAGCTTCCAGATCACTCGGTCGCGATGAACCACATCTACGCCCCGCCTACCCTCTACGGTCGAGCCCGCTCCCGTACAGGGGGCGGGTTTCGACTTTAATTCACTATGGCCTCTATCAACGTGACTATCAGTTTGCGGATATCGTCAAGAGTAACATATACATCAGGCTTCAAGAGATACGATGCACGCTTTGTATTGCGTCGGGCTGTAAATTCATCATAGATATCCTTATCACCTTGCGACGAGATAAGCTGGTATGAGCCCGTCAATATACTAGAAATCTGGATAATAATTTGCAGTGCATCTCGTCCATCCATTCCGAGAGGAAACCGGATGATGAAATCTCGTCCACCGATAAACTCCACCTTGACGTCGTCTGCAGCATATTTTTCGTGATTAGCGCTTGGGTCTGTCATGATTCTTTCAAGCATTGCTCGATTGTATCATATACTTGCATATATAACGATAATAGTATTATGAACTATCGTTCCCATGCAAAAACCAAAACTGCCCGCAATGATGCGGGCAGTTTTTGCGTGGGCAGACAGCCTGAGTGACTATCTACGCTTCGCTCTCATCCTCACTGACGACAGGGTCAGTTGGTTGAACGGCACCAGTACCGACCGGAATCTTGCGGCCGATGATGACGTTTTCTTTGAGGCCGTAGAGGTGGTCGACGCGACCAGAGACGGCAGCGTTGATCAGTACACGAGTCGTGTCCTGGAACGATGCGGCACTGAGGAAGCTATCACTCCAGATCGAGACCTTGGTGATGCCGAGGAGCAGCTGGGTGAACTGAGCTGGCGTCTTGCCTTCGTCGCTCAGGCGTTTGTTTTCTTCGACGACCGCAGCCTTGCTGAGGATGTCTCCGGTGACAAACAAGCTATCACCTGGCTCTTCGATCTGCACGCGGCTAAACATCTGGCGCACAATCACCTCGAGGTGCTTGTCGGCGATGTTTTGACCCTGTGCAGCGTAGATACGCAGGACTTCGTTGATCATGTAGCGCTGTGTCGATTCGATGCCTTTGAGGCGCATCAGCTGGTGGAGGTTGACCGAGCCGTTAGTGATCCTGTCACCGGCTTCGACGACGTCGCCATCGGCGATCGCGAGCTGACGCTGGTGTGGGATCTCATAGCGTGCTGGTGCCTCGGCGCTGCTCGTGATGACGAGTTCGCCTTCGGCGACCGTGACGACACCGTCAAATGGTGCGACGAGTGGCAGAGACTCGTCTTCGTTGCTTGCGAGGACATCACCGGCTACAACATCGGTGCCAGAACTGACACGGACAATCTGACCGGCGAGCTTGATAGACTCAGTCTTGCCCTTGCTTGGCGTCACCTGGACGATGTATTTGTCACCATCTTCCCAGACTTTGACGTCACCAGCGATCTCTGAGATGACGGCTTCACCTTTCGGTGTGCGCGCCTCGAAGAGCTCATCGACACGAGGCAGACCCTGGGTGATGTCGTCACCAGCCACACCACCGGCGTGGAAGGTACGAAGCGTCAACTGAGTGCCCGGCTCACCGACTGACTGAGCAGCGATGACACCGACAGGCTGTGCAATAGCAATCAGTTTGCCTGTCGCCATATCGATACCGTAGCTGCGCTGCGGCACGCCGCGGAGTGTCTTGGTCGTCAGGACTGACATGATCTTGACTGAGGCGACTTTGTCATCAGCGTGGATCGCATCAGCAATCTCACGGGTGATGAGGTCGGCCCGTTCGATATGACCAGCGACGTCTTCGGCAGCATAGCGGCCGTAGAGGCGATCACTGAAGTCGATACCAGTGATCTCAGACTCAGAGCGGTAGATAGCAAAGCCATCGTCGTCACCACGTTCGTCATCGACAGTGAAGATATCTTGTGAGACATCGACCAGACGACGAGTCAAGTAACCAGAGTCGGCTGTCTTGAGTGCCGTGTCGATCAGACCTTTACGAGTACCACGAGTGTAGACGAAGGCCTCAAGTGGCGAAAGCCCACGTTTGAAGCTCGAACGAATCGGCAGCTCGATCTCTTTACCGGTCGCATCGACGACAACACCGAGGTTGGCAGCTGCCATCTTGACGTTACCGATGTCACCACGAGCACCAGAGTCGACCATGATGGCGATACTGGTGTCTTCGTGAGCAATCTTTTCGCCGAGAACCTTCAAGATCTCTTTGTCGATGTTGCGCCATGTCTCCACGGTGAGGCTGTAGCGCTCGTCGTCCGTGATAAGACCCTGCTCATACTGATCAGAGACAGTCGCGGTGCGCTCGTCGCCTCGACCAATGATCCCGTCGATCTCTGGTACGTCGAAGTAATCGTTCATACCAGTCGAGACAGCACCCTCAGTTGCATAACGTAGAGCGAGATCTTTGATGTCATCAGCAGTTTGCGCCGTTTGTTCCTGGCCGTAGCGTAGGAAGACGCGGCTCAGCACTGCTTTGAGGGCTTTTTTGGTCATGATGCCGTTTTCGTATGGGAAATCTTCTGGCAGCACTTCGTTGAAGAAGACACGACCAAGGCTGGTCTCGCGGAGCTCACCTTTGGCACGAACACGAATCGGCGTCTGTAGTTTGATCGTACCTTTGTCGCGAGCCATGATAGCTTCGTCGATCGAGCTGTAGCTACGAGTGTCTTTGGTCTGAGCACTTGGCTTTGGATACGTCAGGTAGTAACAACCGAGCACGATGTCCTGCGCGATGTTGAGGATCGGCGAACCATCAGCTGGCTTCAGCAAGTTGTTGGTCGCGCTCATCAGGTCGCGGGCTTCAGCTTGCGCCTCATCACTGAGTGGCAAGTGAACAGCCATCTGGTCACCATCGAAGTCGGCGTTGAACCCAGTACAGACGAGTGGGTGGAGCTGGATCGCCTTACCTTCGATCAGTTTCGGCTGGAAAGCCTGGATACTGAGGCGGTGGAGTGATGGAGCACGGTTCAAGAGGACGTATTTGCCCTTGGTCACTTCGTCGAGTGCGTCCCAGATCACCGTCTCGCCAGACTCGATCAGACGAGTAGCGGAGCGAATGTTGTGGGCGTATTCGTTGCGGAGCAACCAGCTGACGACAAATGGTTTGAAAAGTTCCATAGCCATCTGCTTTGGCAGACCACACTGGTGAATCTTGAGCTCAGGACCAGCCACGATAACCGAACGACCAGAGTAGTCGACACGTTTACCGAGCAGGTTCTGGCGGAAACGACCTTGCTTACCTTTGAGCATATCGCTCAAACTCTTCAGGCGGCGACGGCCACCGGTCGAGCTGACAGCGCGACCACCGCGAGCGGCTGAGTTGTCGATCAATGCATCGACGGCTTCTTGGAGCATACGCATCTCGTTACGGCGAATCACTTCTGGCGCGTTGAGGTCGATCAGCTTCTTGAGGCGGTTGTTGCGGTTGATGACACGGCGATACAAGTCGTTGAGGTCAGATGTCGCAAAGCGGCCACCAGTCAACTGCACCATTGGACGAAGGTCCGGTGGGATGACAGGAAGTACCGTCAGGCACATGCTGGCCGGGCTGATACCGGCACGCTGCATACCTTCGAGCACCTTGAGGCGTTTGACGATCTTCTTCTTGCGCTGACCTTTGGCACTTTCGGCCTCTTCAGATAGTTCGCGGATCAACTGGTTGAGGTCGGTGTCGCGGAGCATAGCTGCAAGCGCTTCACCACCCATACCGACCGTCACAAGCTCTTCGAACTCTTCAGGAAGGTTGCGGTAATCAGTCTCGTTGATCAAAGCACCGCGGACCAGGCTACCCAGCTGCGTTCGACGCATCTCGATAGAAGCCTCGAGCTCTTCGAGCTCTTTGGTCTGCTCGGCGGCAAGTTTCTTGATGTCGACGCCTTCGCCTTCGGCGGCTTTTTCGTAGCGGATCTTGATGGCAGCGCGGCCAGCTTCGAGCTCGGCTTCGAGGTCGGCAAGCATTGCGTCACGTTTGTCTTCTTTGACACCGAGGATGAGGTAGCTCGCAAAGTAAGCGACACGCTCAAGCTGGCGGACAGGCACACCGGTGAGGAGCGCCATGGCGCTTGGAGCACCACGCATGAACCAGATGTGTGCAACTGGTGCAGCGAGGGTGATGTGGCCCATGCGCTCACGTCGGACGACGCTGCGCGTGACCAGCTCACCGTTTTTGTCGACAGCCGCTTCACGGCTACGAACACCTTTGAGCTTGGCGTCGTGTGGGTTGATATCTTTGACCGGGCCAAAGATACGCTCACAAAAGAGGCCGTCGCGCTCTGGTTTCTGGGTACGATAGTTGATCGTCTCAGGTTTGGTAACTTCGCCGTAACTCCACTTCAGGATGTCATCGGCACTGGCAACTGCCAGGCGCACTGCGTCAAAATCGGCAATGCTGGTGCTGACCATAGGTCGAGCCATTATGCGACCTCCTCTTCTGCAACGTCTGCGGCGACGTCACCTTCAAATTCTTCTGCTGTTTCGATGCTCATGCCCTCATCGAGTTCGATCTCACCGAATTCATCAGCTTCATCACCGACTGTCTCTTCGACGTCATCGGCAACTGGTACGACACCACTGCCGCCCCCGTCGATATCACCGACGAGTACGTTTTCGGCATCGACAACTGCTTCGTCTTCGACGAGGTCGACACGGAGACCAAGACCTTGCAACTCTTTGACAAGGACGTTGAAGCTCTCAGGGATCTTTGGCCCCATGATTGGCTCGTTTTTGATGATGCTTTCGTAGGCTTTGGCACGACCATAGACATCGTCAGATTTGATCGTGAGCATTTCTTGCAAAGTCGTCGCGGCACCGTATGCTTCAAGTGCCCAGACCTCCATCTCACCGAAGCGCTGACCACCGTTTTGGGCTTTACCGCCGAGTGGCTGCTGGGTGACCATGGTGTATGGCCCGATAGAGCGAGCGTGGATCTTGTCTGCGATCATGTGATGCAGCTTGATGATGTACATGACACCGACTGTGGTCTTCTCCTGGAAGCCTTCACCAGTACGACCATCGAAGAGTTGGATCTTGCCATCGCGTGGCAGACCGGCTTTTTCGAGCTGTTCTTCGATAACTTCGTTTGGTACGCCGTTAAATGGTGGCGTCGAGACACGATAGCCAAGTGCACGAGCGGCCATACCAAGGTGCGTCTCAAACAACTGTCCGAGGTTCATACGACTTGGCACACCGAGTGGGTTCAGGATGACATCGACAGGTGTTCCGTCTTCCATGAATGGCATGTCTTCAGGTGGCAGGATGCGGGCGACCACACCTTTGTTACCGTGACGACCAGCCAGCTTGTCACCAACAGCGATCTTGCGAAGCTGCGCGACGTAGATCTGGATTTGCATGAGGACACCGGCTTTGAGCTCGTGGCCGTTCTCGCGGGTAAAGATCTTGACCCCGACAACTTTGCCTTGCTTGCCGTTGCTCATGCGCTGTGACGTGTCGCGGACATCTTTGGCTTTTTCACCGAAGATGGCGCGAAGCAGGCGCTCTTCTGAGCTAAGTTCTTGTTCACCCTTCGGCGTAATCTTACCGACGAGGACGTCGCCGGCTTTGACCTCAGCACCGACACGGACGATACCGTATTCGTCGAGGTGACGGAGGGATTCTTCGCTGACGTTCGGGATGTCACGAGTGACAATTTCCGGCCCGAGCTTGGTTTCACGGACTTCGACCATGAAGTCTTGGATATTGATGCTGGTCAAATCGTCGTCTTGGACGATACGGCGGCTCAAGATGATCGAGTCATCCATGTTGTAGCCGTTCCATGGCATGAAAGCGACCACGAGGTCACGGCCAAGTGCGAGTTCTTCATCAGCGATGCTGGCGCCTTCGATCAGGACGTCGCCTTTTTTGACAGTGTCGCCACGGCGAACCATGACGCGTTGGTTGATCGAGCGGTCATCGTTGCTTTGTTCGAAGTGAACCGGCTTGTAGACGCGGACATCTTTGGGACCATAGGCGACGTGAATCTCATCAGCGTCAGCCCGAGTGATCTCACCGGTACCATCAGCCATGATGAGCTGAGAAGTGTTGCGAGCGATGTCGCCTTCCATTCCTGTTCCGACGGTCGGAGCCTGGGTGCGGATCAGCGGGACTGCCTGGCGTTGCATGTTTGAGCCGGTAAGGCTACGGTCGATACGGTTTTTCTCGATAAATGGCACGAGACCCGCCGTTGCGCCGATGATTTGCTTGCGAGAGGCGTCCATGTAAGTGACTTCTGAGACGTCAACTTCACCTGGGGCGAGGCGGATACGAGCGCTGACACGCTGTTGCTTGATAGCACCATCGGTACCGAGGTCAGTTGCGGCTTCGGCGATGATCTCTTTGGCTTCAGCGGCGGCATCGAGGTAGACGACGTCGTCGGTGACTTTGCCGTCGATAACCTTGCGGTATGGAGCTTCGATAAAGCCGTATTCGTTGATACGAGCGTAGCTAGCGAGGTTGAGCACCAGACCGATGTTGGCACCCTCAGGTGTCTCCACCGTACAGAGGCGGCCGTAGTGCGTCTGGTGAGCATCACGGACTTCCAGCCCAGCGCGCTCACGGCTCAGACCACCAGGACCCATCGAGCTGAGGCGACGTTTGTGGCTCAGTTCGCTCATCGGGTTCGTCTGGTCCATAAACTGTGACAGTTGCGAGCTCGCGAAGAACTCGCGGACAGCTGCGACGACCGGTCGAGCGTTGATCAGCTGAGCTGGCGTGACGTTTTCGATGTCACTGACGCTCATGCGGTCTTTGGCGTTGCGGTCCATGCGGAGCATACCGATGCGGAATTGGCGGGCGACGAGCTCACCGACGAGTTTGACGCGGCGATTGTGCAACGCGTCGATGTCATCTGCTGGCTCCTGGGTGTTGTTGAGGCGGATGATCTCGCTGATGATAGCGATCAGGTCTTCGAGGCGCATGACACGGTTTTCTGCGATGTTGGCCACATCCATACCGAGGCGTTGGTTGATCTTGTAACGACCAACGCGGCTAAAGTCAAATCGCTTGAAATCAAAGAACATGCGCTCGATCATACTGCGGGCGTTGTCGACGGTCGCGAGATCGCCTGGACGGAGTTTGCGGTAGACTTCGATGAGCGCTTCGTTCGTACCCTTGCTTGGGTCTTTTTCGATCGTGGCGTCGATGTATTTGACGTCACCGGTGTCGATATCTTTGAACAGCTCTTTGAGGCTGGTGTTCGTCGCGTAGCCAAGTGCGCGCAGCAGTGTCGTGACGGCAAGTTTGCGGCGGCGGTCGATCTTGACGTACATAGCGCCGTTGGTCGCGGTCTCAAACTCGAGCCATGCACCACGGCCTGGGATCAGTTTGGCACCGTAGTAGTTACGGCCAGCGTGTGACTCAGCGGTGAAAAAGATACCAGCGCTACGGATCAGCTGTGACACGACGACGCGCTCAGCGCCGTTGATCACAAAGGTACCGCGGTCGGTCATCCATGGGTAGTCACCGAGGTAGATCTCGGATTCTTTGACTTCCCCAGTGACTTTGTTCGTTAGTTCGACGACAGCCTTGAGCGGCGCTTCGAAGCTGATGTTGTCGTAGCGAGCCTCGGCTTCACTAATCTTTGGATCCTCAAAATGATAATCCTTGAAACGAAGTTCAAGTTTTTGCTCAGTGTAATCAACGATTGGGTTGATCTCTGCAAATATCTCCCCGAGGCCCGTTTCGACGAACTCTTTCCATGAGTTTGTCTGATGGGCAATGAGGTTTGGCAGCGGCAACGCACTATCATCCTGCGTGAACAGGACTCGTGGTTTGGCTGCTGGTTTGGTCGTAGCTTTGGCCATAAAGCAACGGTCTCCTTGCGTGATTAGATTTGTTGTGGTTGAAGCGTAGGGGCAGCTCGCTCTGCCTCTTGATGGCGCCTGTGGTTTTCTCTACTTGGGCCGACACGCAAAAACGCCCGCCTATGGCGTGCGTGTATAATGGCCCGAGCTTATTCAACCTTCATTAGTACTAATTGTACTGCATCTCTCGTCCGTATGTCAACAACTTAGAGATTTTCTTGGTGGGGTGCGAACGGGTAGTTCGCACCCCACCGGTCACGGGTCAGCTCACGACGTCATCAACGACGAAGATGACCCCCAAGCCGACAGCTGTGGCGGCGGCAGCCCCAGCGGCGGTAATGACCGCCACCGGAATGTTTGCCCCGCAGCGCCGTGCCGTCGCATACCCGGCGGCGGCGCCGATTGCGATGGCACCCCAGGCGATTCCAGAGCTTTTGGTCCAATGACAAGGCATGTCAGCCTCCTGCGTCGGTGATGTGACAAGCATACTATACCATAAATTTATACATGAGTACGGATGATGGTGTCCACAATACCGTAATCGACAGCTTCTTGGGCGTCCATCCAGAAATCGCGCTCCATGTCAGCTTTGACTTTGGCGAGCTTCTGACCGGTATTTTTGGCAGTGATCTCAGCGAGTAGCTCTTTGAGGCGGATGGCTTCACGTAGGCTGATCTCCTGGTCAGTGACTTTGCCCTGCGTCCCGGAGCTTGGCTGATGTATCATGACACGGGCATTTGGCAGCAAGTAGCGTTTGCCCTTTGCCCCTGAGCTCAACAACAACGCTCCCATACTGGCCTGCAGACCGATGCCATAGGTTGCGACGTCTGGTGCGATAAACTGCATCGTGTCGTAGATCGCCAGACCATCGCTGACGCTACCGCCAGGACTATTGATATAGAGTGAGATGTCGGCTTTGGGGTCTTCGTAGGCGAGGTGGAGGAGCTGTGCCACGACGATATTGGCCGTGTGCTCGTTGACTTCTTCGCCTAGGAAGATGATGCGCTCTTTGAGTAATTTACTATAGATATCATATGCCCGCTCACCGTCGTGTGACTTCTCGATGACGGTTGGGACGAGGTAACTTTTGGACTTATTCATAGGCTCCAGTATAGACCAAAACTAGCACTCATGCAAGACGAGTGCCAACAATCAGCCCAAACGACAAAACTGACTATCCATAGAGATAAAATACCGTTATAATCTCAGCATGTTTGAAAAGAAAATCCTCAGCAAAGCCCTCAGCACCATGCAGCGGGGCGGCATCGCCATCACGTATTGGGACGGCGACACACAGAACTATGGCCCAGATAAGCCCTACGCGACCGTCACGATCAAAGATCCCTCTGTCGTCCGTCGCATGGTCCGTAGCACGTCGCTCGGATTTGGCGAATGTTACGCCGAAGGCCTCATCGAAGTCGACGGGCCACTCACTAGCATCGTCCGCCTGACGGCCGAGAACCCGATCGCCATCCACAACTTCATCAGTGGCCTCGGCAAGGTTCGACTCAAGAAAAACCGCACCGCATCACAAAAAAGCTATATCGCGCATCACTATGACATCGGTAATGATTTTTATAAGCTATGGCTCGACGAAACGATGCTCTACACCTGCGCATACTTCCGCACTCCCAAAGATACCCTTGAGATGGCGCAGAAGCAGAAGATCCAGCACGTCCTCAAAAAGTTACGACTCGAAAAAGGCATGAGCCTGGCCGATCTCGGCTGTGGCTGGGGCGATCTGCTCATCACGGCCGCCAAGCAGTACGGCGTCCGCGGCATCGGCGTCACTCTGAGCGAAGAGCAAGTCAAACACGCCAACGCTCGCGCCAAAGCTGAAAAGCTCGATCATTTGATCAGTTTCAAACTGATGAATTTCCAAGATCTGCCGAAGCACACCAAAGGCAAGCAGTTCGACCGAGTCGTCTCTGTCGGCATGATGGAACACGTCGGCAAAGGCAACATGGACACCTACTTCACAGCCGTTGACGCCCTCCTAAAGCCGGGCAGCATCAGCCTGATGCACTACATCACATCCCACACTGAGGTAGACAACGACCCATGGATCGACAAATACATCTTCCCTGGTGGCTACCTCCAGTCGATCCGTCAGTCGATCGACATGCTGCCGAAGTATAATTTCTACCTGACCGACTACGAGAGCCTCCGCCTTCACTATGCGATGACCTGTCGTGAATGGCGTCGTCGTTTCAACGCCCACAAGCCCGAAGTCGTCAAGATGTTTGACGAACAGTTTTATCGGATGTGGGATTTCTGGCTGGCATCGTCAGAAGCTAGCTTCCAGTATGGCGTGATCGACCTGTCTCACTTCGTCTTCACCAAAGGCATTGTGAATGATCTGCCACTTACTCGTGAAGATTGGTATTAAGATAAGGAGGGGCTCGCCCCTCCGATAACGATTCGAAATAAATTCGAATACGCTATCTCCACCCCCGCCACTTTTTATGGGCAAAAAGTGCGATCGGCTTGCGCCTCATGGATAAGAATAAGGAGGGGCTTGCGCCTCATGATATTGATCATTGAAGTTCAGTAGAGGTTCGGGCGACCCAGGCCTTAAAGCCCCTGAGGGGCAATTGGCCGTATCGGCCACGGCCAGCCAAGGCGAAGGCCAATCAGTTGGCGGCTGGACGAATTTGTCCCGAAGGGGGTTTGAGGCCTGGGCGGATACGGTGACTACGGCTATTTTCTCTTCACGCACTTGTCATACAGGTCTTTAAACCGCGCCGTAGGATCGTATTTTTGCTTGATCGGGCGGTAATCAGCGTAGTTGTACAGCTTCTCGAAGTCGGCACGTCGATAGTACGAGTCCGAGTATAGGCTCTTCGTGCCATCCATCGTCATGAGTTGCTGCTCGACGAGACGGTTGTAGTAACCCTGCGCCGGATCGGGCGTCGTCGGCACTGTGTCCCAGAAACCGACATTGACATAGAGCTGGCCTGGCGTCATCGGATACAGCGTCCACGGCCATCGCTTGCCGACAGGCAGCGCCCGCGTCGGGCAGAGCCAGACTGGTGAGATCTCTATCTTTTCCTGGAAAAATCCCAGAAAATCAACCACTCGCGCCACTGGCAACTGAACATCCTGGATCACCGCTTCACGCGGCTCATAGCGCCCCAGTAGTTTGAGCGTCCGCTCGAGAGGTTTGTGCGTCGCTTCCAGCCGCATCATACGCTGATACGTCTTTGAGCCCAGGCGTCGTGGTCCAAGCAGTCGCCGAAAGAGAGGATTGGTCGCGCCGACGTTTTTCGAGCACCAAAACCAGTCAGTATCCCAGCGCCAGATATAGTCCTCGATCGTCAGATAATCCTCATCTCGCTCCGTGATAGAGCGCCAGAAGATGTTCATATAGGTATAGTCACTGGTATATGGCGCCGACTCGACCATCACGCCGATCGTGAGATAGAGCTCGGTCTGGCTAATGACCGTGCCGTCGATAAAATCAAACTTCTCGTCGTCATAACGGCCAGATTCACACGAGGTCTCGAGTACGCTTGCCAGCTCGTCCGCCGACGCAAACCGGATATGCCGCAGTCGGACATATGGCTTGACGCGCCGGAGCGGCACCGTCAGTCGCAGTATATAGCCCAGTGTCCCGTACGAATTCGGCATCGCATAAAATAGATCCGAGTTGCGCTTCGGCGAGCACGTCACAACATCACCACTCGACGTCAGTACATCCATCTCGAGCACCGACTCATGCGTCAAGCCCTCGCGCCATGATGATGATTCGATCGCAAGGCCAGATACGCCACCGCCGATAGTGATCGATTTGAGCTGCGGTACGACAGGCGGCATCAGCCCGTGCTTCAGCGTCTCACGGACGATATCTTCATACGTCGTCATGCCTTCGACATCCAGCGTCAGAGCATCTTCATCGATAGCGATGATATGATTCATCGATCGGACATCGATACGAGACACAGTACCTTGCTGACGAGATCGGAAGAGATTTGAGGTCGATTTCCTCAGGGCAACCGAACCTTGGTTGTCTTTCATCGCTCGGGACAGCTCGTCCCGTCGCTGTTGATATGCCGTCTGGGCGTGATTCATACTCGATAGTATAGAGTAATTACGAGTTTATTTCGACGAGACGGTTGATCGTCTTTTCAGTGATGACTCGGTTTGCGAGGTCGCGGCGGGCTTCGGCGGTGTCGAGCTGTTCGGCCATCTTTGGGGCTTCTTCTTTGCGTTTGGCGAGTTCTGCGTCGAGCTCGTCTTTGCTGACTTCGATCTTTTCGGCTTTGCTTAGCTCAGCAAGTACTAGGCCAGCCTGGATGCGACGTTCGGCCATCGGGCGAAGCTCTTTCAGGATCAGCTCATCTTTGTCTGCGTGGCCTTGGGCTTCAATATATTGGTCGATAGTCTGGCCACGGTACATGAGATTTTGCGTCAGATCACGCTCGAGTGCTTGGACCTGATCGGCGATCAAGATTTCTGGGATCGGCACCGTGCTTTTGCCGACGAGTTCGCCGAGGAGGTCATCTTTGAGCTGCTCGGTCACTTGGCGCTCTTTCTGGGCGGTCAGTTCACGTTTGATGTCATCAGTGAGCTCTTTGGCAGTATTGAACGGGCCTGATTTCTTCGCGAAAGCATCATCTACCTCAGGTAACTTCACTTCATTCACCTTTTTGAGATCGATAGCGAAGCGGACCTTGGCACCTTTGAGGTGCTCGGCGTGGTAGTCGTCGGGGAATTTCACATCGATGTCAAACATCTCACCGGCTTTGTGACCGACGAGCTGCTCTTCGAAGCCAGGGATAAACGATTTGCTACCGAGTGTCAGCGGATAATCCTCACCTTTGGCTCCTTCGATCTCAGCACCCTTTTCGTCGCGGCCATTGAAGCTCATGACGACTTCATCGCCATCTTTGGCGTCGCGCTCCACTGAGACTTTTTCGGCGAAGCCTGTTCGCATTCGCTCGATAACCTCATCGATCTCGGCTTTGGTGACTGAGACAGCACCTTTTTTGGCCTTAAGCTTGGTGTAGCTGCCGAGTTTGATCTCAGGCAGGACGTCTATCACGGCGGTAAATTCGAGCGTCGTAAATGGCACGAGTTTGGTCACCTCGATCTTCGGCTGGTCGAGGACGCGCAGGTCTTCAGTCGCAATGATGTCGTTCAGCGCAGCATTCACGGCGTACTCGACAGATTCACTCGCCAGCACGTTTGGGTCGATGTTTTTCTCGGCGACTTTGCTCGGGACTTTGCCTTTGCGAAATCCCTGGACTTTGACGTCGCGGCTCAGGCGAGACACGGCGAAATCTTTGGCTTTAGTAAATTCCGCCTCATCGACAGTCACGACGACAGAGACAGAGGTATCGGAAGTTTTTGTAAGAGTATGTTTCATAACTATCTAGTGTATCAGATGCGTCGGCTCGTCGCGACCATAAGGGCTATCGATGTATGCCATGCCAGGTCATACGTCCGCCGGCCTCAAGGGCGCTCCGACAGCCAACCCTGGCTATCCTCCAGCCAAGTACAACGATCTTCGTATCGTTGAGACTTTCAGCTTCCGCTGCGCACATCTGAGTATCTGGTGCAGGTGGATTCGCACGCTGTAATAGGCACGCGCCACACCGACGAAGTAGCTCGACATGATCGGGAGATAGCCCTCTCTCTTTATCGCCCTCAGGCAAAAAAATAGACCCTTCTGGGTCATCTGTTTTTATTTCTAGAAGTGATATTGTTTCTGGCATACGAGTACCATCATAGCATAACCAGCTTGCCCACCCTAATGCCTCATGGATAATCATGAGATATTAGGGTGGGAGCGAAGGGCTCCCTGTGCTTCACCTCTGTTCGCGACGGCTCAAAACGATGCCCAGACGGAACAGGATGAAGGTAACGATAAAACATACGAGCGCAATCAAGATCCACACAGGCCTTGACTGCGCGGGTACTCTTTCGAATACCAGAAGCGTGGTCGCGGAGCAGGCGCTCCCGCAGAACATGCTGGAGAAAAAGAATGCTAGTTTGCTCACGGAAGTTCCCTTCGCTAGTGCCACGGGATATCCGCGGCGATGGTTTGTGCGTGCGGTAGACGGTGCGTCCACCACAACATCTCTATTATAGCATATTATGATATATATTGCAATGTTGTCACGATTCTGACGCTATTGCATCTCTGTTAGACGTCTAATTCATCGCGGCTACGAAGGCGAGAATTGCGCTGTTGGCGCCGACGGTCGATGACCGTGCTGACGACGCGTTCAAGGGAGAGCTCCTGCTCTGTCTCGCTGGCGACATCTTTGAGCTTGTACATCTCGTCGCGGATCTCGTGCTCACCGACGAAGAGGAGGTAGTTGATCTTTTGCTTCACGGCTGTGCGGATCTGCTTGTCGATGCTTCGGCCGGTCATATCGATCGCTACACGGACGCCTTCTTCACGTAGTTCATCTGCTAGTTTGCGGGCAGGTTTCTGGATGTCACCGAGCACGACCATATAGACATCTGTCG
This sequence comes from Saccharimonadales bacterium (SeqCode), assembly GCA_049291395.1. Taxonomy (GTDB): domain Bacteria; phylum Patescibacteriota; class Saccharimonadia; order Saccharimonadales; family Saccharimonadaceae; genus JAPUDQ01. The sequence goes on from JBATPJ010000018.1 coordinate 22,710, forward strand.
TTGAGACAAATTCTGGTAGCAGTCCGTGGATCTCGAGGAAAAGCTGCATCATCGTCAGCCCTGGCGCAAAGCCAACTGTCGGTACCGGCTCAGCCCCAAACAGCCCGACGAGGCCATCGTAGCGGCCACCGCCAAACATCGCACGGTTGTTGTCGGGATGGTTGTCGAAGACCTCAAACACCATGCCGGTGTAGTAGTCAAATCCCCGCATCAGGCTGATGTCAAAGCCGGCATTCTCGACACCAGCTTCGTGTAGCAGTGTGAAGAGCTCTTGGACTTCGCGGACGACATCACTATCAAGTAGTTCCTTCGGCAAGCCGGCCATCGTGGTCGCTTCGAGTAGTTTGCCAATCTTTTGCATGCCTTCGTGCTGTTGCTCGGGACCGAAGATATCACGTGCTTGCTGATCGAAATCTTCTCGCGCGAGCTTGTCTTTGCGGTCAAACAGCTTGATCATCAGCTGAGACTGGACGACGTCGAGACCGAGATATTCGCTCATCATGAGATTGATCATGCGACGGTTGTTGACGCGGATCGTATACATGTCTTTCGTCGCGCCAAATGATCGCATGATACGGTCAGCCATGACGATGATCTCAGCGTCGGCTGTCACGCCGTCGACACCGAAGATGTCGGCGTTGAGCTGCCAAAACTCGCGCTCGCGACCACGCTGCGGGCGCTCATAGCGCATAAACTGCGCGATATTGTACCAGCGCACCGGATAGCCGAGCTCCTGGCGACGAGCAGCCACCATGCGGCTGACACTCGGGGTCATCTCAGGACGGATGGCGACATTGCGACCGCCACGATCGGTAAACTGATAGGTCTGTTCGTTGACGATCTCTTGGCCGGTCTTGGCGGCGTAGATCTCGAGTGGCTCGAGTAGCGGCGCATCATAGGCCTCATAGCCGAAACCTTCGACAACTTTGCGCCATTTGCCAAATATATAGCCACGCACCCGCATCTCCTCGGGGTAAAAATCATGTGAACCTTTGTACGGTTGTGGTGATAATCCGCTCATAATGCTGATAATTGTTGCATGTTTCACCTCATTTTGCAAGGATTAGCGATTTGAACCTCCCGAACATCCCTCGAGGGGCAATTGGCCGTGACGGCAACGGCCAGCCAAGGCGCAGGCTAATCAGTTGGCGGCTGGACGAATTTGTCCCGAGCGGGATGTTCAGGAGGAGGTTCAAAATGAGTAGTATCTCACTTGTGCGAGCCCATTGCTCATCGCCAATTGCAAATTATGAATTGTGTTGTCTCGACCACTCATATATCGCGATGGCGGCGGCGTGACCGACGTTGAGGCTACGCGTGCTGCCGTATTGGTCGATATGGAGGGTCTTGTCGACAGCGCTGAGAAATTCCTCCGAGAGACCAGGGCCTTCTTGACCGAAGACGAGGCAGAGCTTTTCGGGTAGCATGGTGTGCTGCAGCGACTCAGATGCGACGTTGTTTTCGATAGCATAGACAGCGACGCCGCGGGACCGTAGATCAGCGACGAATTCCTCGATGGTCGGATGGTGATAGACATGGAGATATTTGTTCGTGGCCATGGCACCGCGTTTGTTCCACTGACGTCGTCCGACGATATGCACCCGCCTCACACCGAAGCCATTGCCCGTACGCACGATCGAACCCATGTTGAAATCCCTCAGCGTGTTTTCGCAGGCAATCTCCAGCTCGACACCATTCTCGTCCAGCTCGGCGATGATATCTTCATGGCTGCGGCCTTTGAGGTGATCGAGGAGGTTGCGAGGGTCGTCAGGCAGCAAGGGTCATTTTCTCCTCACGAGTCATATACATCGACCCTTCCATGATCAAATCTACCTTTGGCTTTCCACCATCAAGATGCAATGATACGATACTTCCCGGAGCAAGGAGCCCATCTGGTTCATGATCAACCCATTTATCGCTCAATCCTAACTCACGCTGTATCATAGCGCGGATCGCACGACCAGACATGACTGCGACATATACACCAGGTAAACGATCCTGAATGAGCCACCCCTGCGTCGCCTCGACTACTGCAACTCGTGGCATACCACGATGATTGAGTGCTGGTTGATTATCGACTTGTATACCCCAATTCGTCACACCAGCTATCTGCCTCGCCATCGCGTGCGCGCGTGGACCATCTGATACTTCAAGCTTTCGCACTTCATTCTTTGGGATATAATCCCTAAGCCATGTCGCTGCGGCTATCGCCTGTCGCACACCAGCTGGCGATAACGGACTCATCTCTTTACGATCAACTTCGGGCATAGCAGGCGTGCTGCCATGAATTAACGCATGACCATTGCGAATAATAATTAGTTTCTTCTCGCCCTCGCTCATTTGCCTCCCAGTATCTACCGCAATATATTTCATGTCAACAAGACGGCTGCCGTATTCTATCAACCAATAGGTATTGCTTAATTCAATAGTATGTGCTATAATAAATCCAGTTTCGCACATCAACAACTAGAAAGGTCATCGCCATGATGAATCTTGCAGGAATCACTGACGCCGACCGTCAGATCGGTTATGAGCTGGGGCACTCCGGTATCCCTGTCGTTGAAGCAAGCCCAACAGAGGTCAGACGTTCCAGGGTGCCGTTCACGCTTGCAGGTCGGCTTGGAAGCTTCTACTTTCTCCGCTACAGGGACTACTGGAGCGTGACTGGCAACCTCCCCCTGGGGATTGCCGAGAAGCTCTACGACGATCCTATTGGCAGAACGGACGTTCGAGTCGCTGGCAACCGTTCATGCCTCTCACCTGCAGAATGTGCTGTTCGTCTCATGGATGACGGCAGCTACGTACTAGGCAGCCGCTGGGGCAACACCGTTGAAGGGTTCAGTAGCCTTGGCGAGTATGTCCTGCGCAGCGAACCTGGGGTCATGGGGCCAAATCCCATACTCCACGATGACCCAGCCGCAAAGGCTGCGAAGTTGTACATCACTTCATACGATATCGACAGCCAAGAAGGTCTCGACCTCTTCGCTCGTACGGTACGAGAGGAAGTGATTAAGGTCGCCGTGTAGCGAAACCCATTCCCCCGCTCGTGCAGTAGATAGAAGTTCCTGCGCAAGCGGGGACTTCTATTTTTATAGAGAATGAAATTGTCAAATAAATAATAGTTAGGCAAGTTAAAAAAAGATAAGCAAATGCTTATCTTTTTATCCTGGTGCGGATGACTGGACTTGAACCAGCACGCCCGAAGGCATATGCTCCTAAGGCATACGTGTATACCAATTTCACCACATCCGCATAATATATATTGTAATGTAACAGCTCGCCTGAGGCGAGAGGCATATGGTCACCTTTGGCGACCCCCGAACTTCGCTATCAAAAGCATAGCTTTTGTCGGAAGATTCGTTTCCGAACTGCCACTGGCAGTTCTCACCTAAGGCATACGTGTATACGATTACTTGCGTTTCACGCAGTCACCACTATCCGCGTAAGTTGTTGAATACGATAGTTTTGCGTCATTTCGGACACTCAGCGCGTGACACGTATACGTGTATACGATTACTTGCGCTTCACGCAGTCACCACTATCCGCATACTATGATTATACGTCAGGTAGACTCAACTCGCATCAATTCTTTTACTACTTTGACTAATTGATTTGCCAACTCTAACTTACGCTCTGCAGCATCCAGCTCGTCAAGTAACTCACGAACCCGCAACCCCAACTCTCCATTCACCCGTACCTGCTCAGCAAGGCTTGCCCTATCTTCAGGTGCTAAGCTCGTCACCTCGACAAATTGCCCCACCACGGCAGGATTAATTACCAGGCTAGACCGCAATATATTTCTGACGGTTTCGGGACTATCATGTTCGAATAGGCTCATCAACGCCTCTATCCCACGTACAACCACGCCTGTCGGGATAGACGGGTCACCACTTTCGATCGTGCGCAACAATTCACTAAGTGCGTTTTGTTGTGCAATCTTGTCCAGCCTCACATATCTCTCATTCTCTCCTGATTCTGCCATAGAATACAGCGTATCGTAGTACAAGTAGTCATAGCAAGGATAAGCACATCTAAGTATGAAAAAAGACGCTACGCGTCTTGATCACTAGGCCCTTCTCGGTGGTAGAAGGCCAGTGCCGCTTCTCCGTAACTACGATGTCCACCACAACAACTCCATTAACGGTCGGCACTGACTCCCTACCTACATATGATGATAGCATAAGCCGTTTACTATGCAAATAACGATTGTGGTGCATGTGGAAAACTCGCGCGCAAGGCTGCACGCTGGGTATCTGTGAGCCCGGCCAGTGCCAAGTCATCCCCTATCAGTGATGAGATAATATCATACTCGTCGGGGAAAACGCGTTCCAGCGCCGTCGCGATATGGCGTCTTTCACTATCAAGATCGGCTAATTCAGCGAATAGCCGTCGGCTCTGGCCAGCTGCCAGTCTCGAGCGCAGCTGCTGCTGGAGTAGACCATAGCACAAATCAACTTCTGCTCCGTCTCCCTCTGATAGCTCGTCGCACTGTCCGCACGCCCTGATACATTCCCCGAGCGCCACAAGACCCGGCACCGATACCCAATGGATAGATGAAGCACGTATCTCAGACAGTACATGCCCTAGTAAGGCTTCTACGCCGACTAATGTTCGATCGACATTGTCCCGCGTGATATCCACACTCCGCTCGCCATCGTCGGTCGAGAGATAGACACGATGGGACAACCGAATCGTAGGCCCAAGATCATCGTCGCTATCAGTCGACTCAACGATTGCATGCCATCCCGTTACGATTCCGGTGATGACGCTATATTCACCATCCGTACGCGAACTAAGGAAGAGTGGCTCTCCGATCGTTAATAATTCCTCAATCTTATCAAACTCAATCCCTGTCATACACGGTGGTCGTTCAGTTGATCGACGTGCGATACAGCCGAGAACCCGACGAGGAGAGGCCTGTCCAGCCGCAAGCATCTCATTGGCTGCACCCCTGACCGTCTCGCCCGTGACTTTCATCCGTGCACCAAGACAAAGCTCAGGATCACCACCCTGATCGCAACCAAGATTAGGGTCACAACCACCGTTCATGGCGCCACTGTGAACAGCGCGATCGATATCAATACTTACCTCACTCATTATTGCTACTGTATCACAAATGTGTGCGCATATAGAAGCCTAGCTGCGCATCGCCATACGAACGAGTATCGGTACGAGAGAGCGATGGTATCTCCGGCAGATCTTGCTTGCCGGGCCACGATAGGACAAATTGCCCGTCTGACTGCAGATGCATGGCCAGCCGTGCAATTGTCGACGGCTGCAGATCGCCGTACGGTGGGTCAGCGAAGATCAGATCAAATGTCGGGGTATCCTCCGCCTCGGCAGCTGCCGTGACAGTGTCCCACTGGGCAATACTACCTTTGATCAGCCTCACGTCATCGGCTACACCAAGCATCTCGATGTTTTTCATGATGACATCTTGCGCCAGGCGGTCTCTCTCGATGAATGTCACATGCGCCGCTCCACGACTCAGCGACTCAAGCCCCAAACTTCCCGAGCCAGCGAAGGCATCCAGCACCGTCAAGCCATCGAGATCGCCGAGGATATTAAACAGTGAGCTCCGGATCCGATCGCCCATCGGATGCGTCTTGAAGCTATCACTCGTCGCAATCGTTCGACCGCCGAACCGTCCCGCGATGATACGCAGGCTCATTGGCGGGCTCGTTTCTCCGCCGCCCGCTCACTGGCCATATGCCACGCCAGCATGACGGTGGTGATAATCAACGGGACGAGTATCGTCCGCGTCTGATGCGCAAGGTGGCGATTCCATCCGTACTGGTGAAACTCGTCGTACATGTGCATATCATAGACTTTTGTGACAGCTTCACGCATGATCGTATCGAAACCGACTTTTTCCACCCTCACGACCAGGTTGCTATCCGGTCGTAGACCGCCAAATCGTAGCGGCGTGATCGTACTCGCTACTCCGAACTCAAACATAAAATGTGTCGTAAAGACGCCTTTTGCGCCCCAGTACTGCCAGTTCTTGGACAGCTGATCGCGTCGGTTTTCACCGGGGATAACATTTTTCTCCCTGATGCTCGTCCGCTCTTCTTTGGGCTTGCCCCATAGCTCTTCGATCTTGTCACTGAGTGGATAATGATGAGCTGGTGTCAGACCATCGACGATAGCATGCGACAACCACGCAGCCTCAAATGCGGCCCGCGTCCGATTGTTGTCGGTCAGTGCCGTCGTGAGATTATCGATATGATCATTGATCAGCCCATACAGCTGCGTATCGTCAGGATTGGCCGGGTCGACGTAGTGCCACGGCTCGTCGACCGAAGGGCTCTTGCGTTTGATGCCATCAGGGCCGTTGACGCCCTCAAAGTGCAATATCTCCATGATGCCAGGAAAATACCGCCGCACGGGCAGCATCTCGGCCAGCTCGCGTCGAGCAACACGATCAATCTTCTGATGTGCGCCCATGACACGGCCGGATTTGACTCGGATAGTTGTACCGCTATACATAAATTTTGTGCGATTAGCATTTAGCTATTAGAAGATAGTAGATGCTACATTCTCTATGCCGTATGCCATTTTCCATTTGCTAATTTAGTGTTGTTAATCTGCGGTAACGTTCGACACGCCCACGCATTCCCTCGTATTGTAACAGATCGATACCGTTTTCTTTAGCCCACGCGATAGCGTCTTTGACCGCGACGATCGAGCGGGTATCGGCCAGGCTCGCCACTTGGAGATCTAGCTGGCCATGCTGTACGCGTCCATATATCTCTCCTGGACCACGCATCTCAAGGTCTTTTTCGGCTAAATAAAAGCCGTCGTTGCTATGCTCCAGCTCACGAAGTCGCAGGCTGGTCGTCTGCTTACTCTCGGTCGTCACCAGATAACAATAACTCTGGTGCTCGCTACGACCGACACGACCACGCAGCTGATGGAGCTGCGCCAGGCCAAACCGTTCGGCGCCTTCGATGATCATGACGGTCGCATTTGGCACGTCGACACCGACCTCGATCACAGTCGTGCTGACCAGCACATCGAGCTCATGACTCGCAAATTGTTTCATGACGCGGTCTTTGTCATCGGCCGGCATCTTGCCATGCAGTAGCCCAATCCGTCGGTGCTTCAGCACCGTCTTCTTCAGGCGCTCATACTCCGCTGTCACGCTCGCCAGCTCTGAGTTAAATGCGTTATCCCCTCGTCCCTCTTCCTTCTTCCCTCTTCCCTCTAGTTCCTCAATCAACGGACACACCACATACACCTGTCGACCATGCTCGATTTCTCGATCGACCGAGCCGAGTAGTGTCGTCCGACTCACCGGCGAGACGATCTTGGTCAGGATCGGTTTGCGCCCTGACGGCTTCTCCTGGAGCAGCGACACCTCGAGCTCACCATACACTGTCAGCTGGAGGCTACGCGGGATCGGCGTCGCCGTCATTGCGAGTAGATGCGGCATTTTTGCAGACTTCGTCATGAGTTTTTGACGCTGCGCCACACCGAACCGATGCTGCTCATCGATCACTACAAAGCCAAGCTTATGAAAATTCACGCTCTCTTGTATCAAGGCATGTGTACCGACGGTCACCGCGACCGCTCCACTGGCGATCTGCTGTTTGAGCTCGTCTTTGGGCTTTTTCTTGAGGCTGCCGACGAGAAGTCCGACACTCACACTAAATGGTTCGAGCATCGCACTCAGCGTCTCAGCATGCTGCCGCGCCAGTAGCTCAGTCGGCGCCATGATAGCACTCTGGAAACCAGCTCGCGCCGCCACCAGGGCACTGAGACCAGCGACAACTGTCTTACCAGACCCGACATCACCCTGCAGGAGGCGGTTCATCGGGACGCCTGACTCGAAGTTCTGGATGATGTCCCACGCCGCTCGTCGCTGGTCGTTCGTCAGGCGAAACGGTAGCTGCGCCACAAACTGCTTGACTGCATCGAGGTCAAAGCTAATGGCATAGCTCTCGAGCGCAGCATTGTCGGCCCGGTTGAGCTCCGCGGCATACAGTAGCTCGATCAGTTCCTGGAAGCCAATTCGCTGCTTACCGGTCTCGACGTCTGCCGAGTTTTCAGGAAAATGAAGAGCAAGCACCGCATCGGCATATGACAACATGTTGACATGTTTTACGAGTTTTTCAGGCAGTACCTCTGGAAGCATCGTGATCACGGGGCGAATTTCTTCGATGATCTTGCGTAGCTGCGCCGTCTTCAGCCCAGCGACCTGGCGATAGATCGGCATGATAGAGCCGCCCGTCTCGATCACTTCTTCCGAACTACGAGTGCTAGGGTTTAATATCTGATAGCGTCGCTGCGAAAAGGTAAATTCACCCGCCACCAGCCATTCGCTGTTGCCAGCAAGGTGTTTGGCTCGATACGGTTGGTTGAACCACGTCAGCGGCACTTTGCCCGACTCATCGCTGAGCACCGCCGTCGTGACGTGTAGCCCACGCCGCACATAGCGTGACGCGACGGCCGAGATCCGACCGCGAACGACGACATTGCCCGGGGTGAGCTCGGTAATCTTCGATACTTTTGTGTAGTCTTCATAGGCACGCGGCAAAAATTCCACCAGGTCACCGATGGTGAGCAAACCTGCGGCCTGCAGTTGCAGCCATGTCTTCTCGCCCACGCCTTTTATCTGGTCAAGCGGCGTCGAAAGCTTCATCGTGACTATTTCACAAGCAAGAAATTATTTTTGCCTTTTTTGAGTAGGCTCGGTACTGGTAGGGTGGTGTCGGGCGTGGTCACTTTTTCGCCGTTGACGCTGATGGCGTCACTCTCGACGAGTCGACGAGCTTCGCCGTTGCTGCCCACGAGGCCACTCATGACGAGTGCATCGAGTACATTGCCGGCGGTCGTCGTCGGAATCTCTAGTGCTAGCATAGTGAGTTCCTCCTCGAGTAACTGCGTAAACGGCGTATCGCCAAAAAGCGTACTGGTGATATTGCGAGCATTATCCGCCCGGTCGACACCGTGGACGAGCTTCGTCACTTCGTAGGCCAAATATTTCTGCGCAGCACGACTGCTTGGGTTGCTCCGGAATTCTTCCATCAGTAGGTCGTATTCGTGCGGGGTGATCAGGGTGTAGATCTTGAGGTAATCAGCGACACCGACATCGTCGACATTGAGCCAAAACTGGTAAAACTTGTAGACGCTGGTCTTGGTCGGATCGATCCAGACGGCGTTGCCTTCACTTTTGCCGAATTTCTTGCCGGTCGTTTTGTCGAGTATCAGCGGCGCCGTCCAGACGTGCGCCTCACCGCCATCGATCTTGCGGATCATCTCGACACCCGCCACGCTGTTGCCCCACTGGTCTGAGCCAGCGATCTGCAGCGTCGCATCGTGCTCGCGGAACAGATGCAGGAAATCATAGCCCTGGATCAGTGCGTAGCTAAACTCCGCATAGCTAATCCCACCACCGGCCTCACCGATGCGTGATTTGATAAATTCTCGGTCGAGCATCTGGGTCAGGCTGACACGCTTGCCGATATCGCGCAAAAACTTGAGATAGTTCATGTCGCGGAACCAGTCATAGTTGTCGACCATCGTAAACGGCATCTCGGCAAACAGCATCCGGTATTGGTTCATGATGCCGGCTTTGTTGTGCTCGATCTCATCGATCGATTTGAGATCACGCTCTTTGTCTTTGCCGCCCGGATCGCCGACCATACCAGTCGCACCACCGACGAGCAAGATCGCTGTGTGACCATGCGCCATAAAAGCCCGGATCATCATCGCCATCGCCAGCTGACCGATATGCATACTATCGGCGCTCGGATCGACGCCCCAATAAAACGTCCGCGGCGTATCGACGTCACTGATATCAGCAAATGTCGTCTGGTTGACGAATCCCCGCCACTGTAGCTCTTCTGATAATGTCATATAGATATAGTGTATCATTTTTTCAAACTGATATCACCAGATGACGTGGCTGAATTTTCGCACAATACGCAGCATATTTTATACGCCAAATTGCAGATTATTGATTAGCAATTGGTATCCCGTGGGGTAGAATAAATCGTAAGCTTACATAT
>JBATPJ010000019.1:0-16269 GCA_049291395.1 Saccharimonadales bacterium (SeqCode)
GAGTCCTTACAAAGAATCTAGAGATTCTCTGCAAGGAGTGGATGGCAAGAGCCAACCATTCCTACCTGTTTAACAGCCCATTAACATTTCTACGGTTTACACTTGTTCCGTGTTAGTTGACTGAACCGTGACTCACAGGCTTGATTCTGACGCTCATTTCTGTTAAAGTACCTCAGTATGATTACCAAACAAGACAAGTTAAAAGCTATCGAAGTCGGCGCGGTTCACAAGACCGATGTTGGCTCTCCTCAGGCACAGGTCGCCATCTTGACGGCTCGTATCAAAGAGGTGACGGCTCACTTGAAGGCGAACAAGCATGACAACATGGCTCGCCGCGGTTTGATTCAGATGGTCGGCCGACGCAAACGTCTGCTCAAATACCTCGAGTCAAAAGATTTCGCCGCATATCAAGCGATCATCACCAAACTCGGCCTGCGCAAATAATTTGCGAACAGCTTTGCATCATCACCCCGAACGAGGGGTGATTTTGATGTGCGCTATATAGTGAAGAACATTTTTCAGATCAAAGCATAAGGAATTTTTTCCTCGTGACCACTGTGCTATAGTCTTGCATATCATGAGCAAACGGCAAGGCATAGGATCAGAAACGAGCATACCAGGAGAGATGGACCGGTTTCGGCGCGAGAGTGATGATAGGCGTATTATGAACGCTATCGGTGAGATCTTCATGTCGGCATACGGTGATCGCGTCGCTGAGGTATGCGATACGCACGAACGTCTCGCAGCACGGTACTTAGGAGAGGTAGTCGATCCTCTGCGCAAAGTATGGATACTGCGTCAAATCGAGCCGGTCGATGAGGGTGAGCAGCAGGGGGTAGTATCGAATGGTGATCACGGCAGCATCGTCCTTGAGTTTCCCATCGACGTAGGAGAGACGACCGAGGTATTGGCCCCTGTACGGCTATTGTTATCGGGCGGAGACAGAGACTATGGTACTGGCAAAGTTGCGGAGTTTCATGATGCCATGGATAAATTAGGTCGTGTTTTAAGCTCTGACGCAACATCCTTGGGGGATATTCCTCGATATAGATCGCATGAGACAGGTATTCCTAGGGCTCTTGTGTACTTCGATATGTATAGTGAAACAGGTAATGGGTTGATTTCAATCAGTGATATCAAAGCAACCGTGAAAGCTCATGGAGGCAGATTGAAGGATTACACGACAGTAGACCGGGTAGGGCTGTCTATCGGAGAAAGCAGACCTCTCACTCTCATGCTTCGCCCAGGTGTATTTCGGGGGTCGTTCGCTCCACTTATCGAGCAAGAGGTCATTGCCGCCGTCATGGGCATATTGTCAGCCTATAAGAAGCAGGAGCTGCTCGATGATAGTCATAATCCCGAGTACATTGCCGCGGTGATGAGAGAGTCTGTTGACAAGACGCTCGCTCCCCTTATCGACAGCCTCGGAGTTGTCGACTATCTCTTGCGGCGGATTAAAGACACTGATTTTTTCAAGCGTAATGCCTCGTCGCATGCTGTTCAGGATGCCTGTAGCGGTCCACAGGATGCTGTTACAGGGCTACAGGATCCAGATTCAGTTCCGGACGAATCAGACCGCCCGGCGGTGCCGCCTGCTCGGAATGTCATGCGAAACAACGATTTCCCCCCAAATTATTAGCTACATATTCGGTATCGTACCACGGATGTTGTCGCGCAGTGTCCATAGCGCGATCAGCAGGATGCAGCCAAACTGCCACCAGGCGAGGGGCGAGACGAACTGGCCGACGATTGTGAGCGTGGCGAGTGCCATGATCGCTGCGCGACCAGACTCGATCTTGAAACCGAGGTAGGGCAGCAGATAGATGCCGAGCCCGATGACTGCCGCGAGTGGTGCGAGAACGAGCATGACGCCAAATGCCGTCGCGATACCTTTGCCACCACGAAAATTCAGCCAGATCGGAAATATATGCGCCAGCACTGCCGTGATCCCGGCCCAGTATGCTAGCTCAGGCGTCAGGTAGTGCAGTGCGAGCCATGTCGCGAGGGCGCCTTTGCTGACATCACCGAGCAGTGTCGGGATGGCTGCTTTCCACCCGAGATGCGTCAGGACGTTGGCGAAGCCGATGTTGCCACTGCCGCGTTTTTGGATATCGATACCGTAAAATTTCAGCCCGATGATCTTGCCAAAAGGGATTGATCCGAGCAGGTAAGCGATCAGAAAGATGAGGATAATCGTAAGCATCGTTGTCTATCGTACCGTAGGTTGCCGCTGATCACAACCCGTCTTAGAGTTCGTTGTAGAGTCTGATCGGTGCGGTCTGGTCCGCGAAAGAGCCGAAGTCAATTTCTTGCAAAAACCCCGGCAGGAGATCGACATCGCGCGGCGCGACGAAGCCGTAGGCAGCCAGCTCGGCCTCGCCATGCGACGTGCCGGTGAGGCTGACCTTTGCAAAATCTTCAGGGTTGTCGATCACAAAGAAAAACTCCAGGAATTCATCATACGGATAGTTCTCGTCTGGTGATTTTTTGAACTGCTGGATGACAGCCAGGCGACCGATCACTGCATCGACACCGGTCTCTTCGCGTAGCTCACGACGCAGCCCATCCTCGAGCGATTCGCCGTCATCCAGCCCGCCACCAGGCGTACACCAAAAGCTCGCCGACCCTTCGGGTCGCTTGTGCCGCACGGCAAATAGTGTGCCGTCCTGATGGATAATCCCGCGTACGTTGATGCGTCGACTCATGCATCTAGTGTAACAGATAGTAGACATTGACAAAAGCATCATAGTGTGCTAATATTATAAAGTAATATGAGCACCGTTATGACACCAGAACGAAGCTATCCCGAACAGTACACAAACACTGCAGAAATTATTTATCTTGACGAGGAGCGACGCAAGCGTCGTCTTGGCCACGACGTGATGGCCGTTGATGTCATCGCCCAATCCGTGCCTACGGAGGAGAGAGTCGGTGTCGACGTGCATGGCACAGCGGATAAGATTGATCCTAGTATTGTATCGTCAGAAACTACCGCAGAGACAGCCGATGCGCTGGCCACAGTGACCCAACTTCATGACCCAGAGTCAGCTCAGGCGCATGAGTTTGATCACGAGGTACAGGTCGTCACCGATACTGCGACCGAGCAGCTCGAGGATGCCGGGCTTGATGTGGATGCTAGCAAGGTGCAGGACGATGCCAAAGAGCGCCTTGTCGCTGATGCCGTCGAAGAAGGCGCCAAAGACACACTTGCCGTTGAAGCCGACGAGATGACGTCAGACAAAGGCCAAGAGATCGTTGCTGATGCGGTTGTCGCTGAGCAGATCGCTACATCGCTAGAAGAAAACGGTGATGCCGTCGTCGGCTTGTCCGAGCATACCAAGGTAGAGCTGGAGGCACAGCTTGGCGACCAAGACCCAGGCAAGATGACCAGTCGTGAACTTGCCGAGGATGGCGCCAAAGCCGTCGAAGAATTGCGCGGTGAAGGCGTCGATGAGACGATCACCGTCGTCGATGAGGATGGCAACCGCATCGTGCTAAAGCACAACACCGAGACGGCACGACGGACCGCCAAGCTGCTACGTGGTGATTTCAAGGGCGCGACAGAGGGTATCGATGCCGAGGGCAAAGATCACGTTTGGTTCAAGCTTGAATATCTGCATGAAAAATACGGCAAAGATCTATCCAAAGCGCCACTTACTGAGCTAGAATTCCATCGCTTGGAGCGTACTATCGCCCGCGAGCTACCCCGTGAAACCGATACTACAGAGTTCGTTCGCGAAGCCGCATAGACAAAGCTCATTGTTCCGTTGCAACCGTACTGACGCGTGGTCTATACTGAGGCCATGGATACAACGTCTCAACCCACACCCAAACCAAAACGGTCACTTCGAAAACTACTCAAAATTGTCAGTCTCGTGCTCCTACTCGTAGTCTATACCGTCGGTGTCAGTCTCGGGAGTATCTGGTGGCGTGACAAATCAGTGCAAGACGCACACAACGCGATCGACCCGAGGCGAGTCGTACAGGATTCACTGGTCAAATTTCTTGATCTCAAGACAGTCAAACGACACATTACTTACCGGGACAATGCCGACCGTGGTATGCTTGTCGACTGGGATCTGACGAGTGATTTTAGTAATCCTCGTAGTGCGAAGACCACTGGATTTTTGACTCTCACGTGGCTGCGCGACAAGACGGAGTACAAGCAAAAACTTGAGATGGTGCTGATGAAGGGTGGTAGCTATGAAGGAACGGGGTATTTTCGAGTCGTCGATGGCGCAGACCTGACAGGGGCGCCCAAAGACTGGTTCAAGGCGTATTACCAGTCGTTGTCGTTTGGCCCGTATAGTTCGTCCGGAAAATTGTATGACCGCCACGGTAGCTACAGTAACGGCACGCAATCGTTTGGTAGCATATTTTCTAACACTCCCTACAAAGATCAGATGAAAAATTTCAGTGGTTTTGATTTTGAGAAATTCAACTCAGCCGAGTTTTATATCATCGCCGGTAATATGCGCGAAGGCAATGATAAAACCAGCCTCGCAGAGATGATCCGTGCCAACAGGCCCTATGCCATGCAAAACTGCGACAAAGATCAGACGACAGCCTGGTGCAGCGGTCAGTCAAACTCTAGTGAGATGCAAGCGGTCAGCGGTAAATACTACGAGTCAGAGGGCTTCGGTGGTAACAGTTTGACGTTTGGCCCTATACAATACTGGATGATCGCCGACCTCAAAACTGGCTGGTTGACCAAATTCCAGATCGATGAATACGGCAGCGACTCGTTTGTGACCGAATTTAGTGCTCACAACGAACCGGTCGAGATCAAAGCTCCGATCTAAACTGGATGTTGCGCTGATCTGCAACAAAAAACTGACCATCTGGTCAGCGGTATGCATAAAAGTGGGGTCCCGCGGCAGGGACGGACGGGCCAGTGGCCACGCGTCCGTCCCTGCGTTGGGTGTGTGTCGCCTCTACTTCGGAAACAGAATCTCCGTGAGCAGGACGATGTCAGCATTGCTGGCTGAGCCAGCAATGCGATGATGACGCTTCTGCCGCTTGCCCGTCAGGTACGCCATCTGCCAGACGACCATCGCCAACCGTAAGCGGAGGGCTGCGTTCTTGATGAATTTCATCGTGTCTTAGCTCCTTAACAGAGGTGTAGCGCAACGTCATTATTCATTATACCATCACTGGTAAGATAAGTCAATTTGGGCTATACTTTATATCTGTAAACATGCAGAGTGTGATAGATACAAATGCCCGCTATAGACAGTTGTACCTGTTACCCTCTGCGATTAAGCAATAGGAGGCTTATATGCCAACAATCAACCCGACGGGAAAAGATATTATTTCCGTATCGACCGACTTTTGCGGTCAAAAACTAACTCTTGAAGTCAACCGCGTCGGTTTCCGCACGACGGCCAGCGTCCTGGTTCGCTACGGCGACACCGTGGTGCTCGGTACGGCTATGGTCGGCTCACGACCAGTGGTGCTGGATTATTTCCCACTGAGCATCGACTACGAAGAAAAATTTTATGCAGCTGGCAAGATCAGCGGCAGCCGCTTCATCAAACGTGAAGGCCGCCCTAGCGATGAAGCAATCCTGATCGGTCGCCTCATCGACCGTCCGATCCGCCCACTCTTTCCAAAAGGCTATCGCCAAGAAGTCCAGGTCGTGGCGAGCGTACTCAGCATGGATCCACGCTTCCGACCCGATGTCATCGGTATGATCGCCGCGAGCTCAGCCCTGATGCTGACCGGCACACCGTTTGATGGTCCAGTCGCTGGTGTCCGCGTCGGTCGTATCAATGGCAAATTTGCGGCATTTTTGACACCCGAACAGCGCGAACAAAGCGACATCGACCTCGTCGTCGCCGGTATCGAGAGCGGCATCACGATGGTGGAAGCCGCAGCGAACGAAGTTCCCGAAGAAGACCTCCTCGCCGCGATGGAATGGGCTATCGATGCTCTCCAGCCAGCCGTCACCCTGCAGCGCGAGCTCGCCAAAAAAGTCGGTGTCACCGAGCAAGAATTCACCCTCGTCCTGCCAGACGAGGCTATCCAGAAGTCAGTTGATGCATGGGTCAAAGACAAATTTGGCGCTGCTCTCCGCAAACCATACCCAGAGCGCAACGAGATGATCAACGACATTCGTTGGGCGTTTCACGAAGAGATGGCCGCCAGCGTCGGCGATGACTATGCTGACCAGCGCGACGAATACGACGAAGCCTTCACGATGGCGCTACACCATGATGTACGCGACGGTATCGTCAAAGACAAGACTCGTCCTGACGGTCGCAAACTCGACGAAGTTCGTCCACTCAGCTCCGAAGTAGGCATCTTGCCTCGTACTCACGGCTCCAGCATCTTTACCCGCGGTATGACACAGGCGATGAATATCGTCACCCTAGCGCCACTGAGCTACGCCCAGATGGTCGACACTATGGAGCACAACGATTACGAACGCCGCTACATGCACCACTACAATGCGCCTGGTTACACCGTCGGTGAAGTTCGCCGTCTCGGTAGCCCCGGTCGCCGCGAGATCGGTCACGGCTACCTCGCTGAGCGCGCCCTCGTACCAGTGCTCCCAGATCCTGAAGACTTCCCATACGCTATCCGTAGCGTCACCGAGATCATGAGCCAAAACGGTTCGACCAGCATGGCCGCGACCTGTTCAAGCTGTCTCGCACTGATGGACGCTGGTGTCCCTCTCAAAGCTCCAGTCGCTGGAGTTGCTATGGGCCTCATGATGGACGGCGACAGGCCATATGTCCTGACCGATATTGCTGACGCTGAAGATTTCGCCGGTGACATGGACTTCAAGGTAACCGGTACGGCTAGTGGTGTCACCGCTATGCAGATGGACATGAAAGTTCACGGACTACCTGTTGACGTCCTCAGCCAAGCGGTTATGGCGGCGAAGCCAGGTCGGGCACATATCCTCGAGCACATGCTGACGACGCTCACGGCCTCGCGCTCAGCCCTCAGCCCATACGCACCACGCATCGAAAAGCTGATGGTCAACCCTGACAAGATCGGTGCGATCATCGGCAAGGGCGGGGAAACGATCAACAAGATCACCAAAGAAACTGGTGCCGAAATCGACATCAAAGACTCTGGTCTCGTCACGGTCTCGGCCGTCGACACTGCTGCGATCGAGCGAGCCCTTGAGTGGATTAAAGGCCTGGTCGAAGAGCCAGAAGTCGGCAAGATCTACGAAGGCAAAGTCGTCAAGATCATGGAATTCGGTGCCTTCATCAACATCATGCCTGGCATCGATGGCATGTGCCACATCTCCGCCATGAGCGAAGGCCGTGTCGAAAAAGTCACCGACGTCGTCAAAGAAGGCGATATGGTCAAAGTCCGCCTCGTCTCTATCGACGACCGTGGCCGACTCAGCCTCAGCATGCGCCCAAGCGACCTATCCTTGTAGTTCGGTAGATTTTATACAAGATGGGGTGCTTTGTTTTGCCACGGCTGTTAAATTGCAACAGCAGCCCTCGAAAATCAAGGGTTATTGTCACAGGTGGAAGCTGCATAGTTCAAAAATATGGCCCGAGAGAGCAAAGATATCAATGAAATGTATGGGCTAGTGTACAATAAAAACAACGCTTAAAAAGGGGAGCTATGGGTCCAAACGAACAACCAGTACCACAACCACAACCACAGCCGGTACCAGCACCGGTACTACAACCACAACCAGTACCACAACCGCAGTCAGTACCAGTGCAGTTTGGCGGGCCGAACAATTCTAGCCCAATACCAGTATCACCGATGCCCAAGGATAACAAGCTCATAATAATTGTCTCCAGTGTTATCTTTGCCTTATTCGTGGCGGTGGTGGTTGCAGTTGCGCTGATGTCTGGGGTTACCAAAGATGATTACTCCAAATCGTCCGAGGTTGTAGACGATATAGCGACATCGTATAGCATGATGGGTTCGCTATATCTCGGTACGGGTAGTGACCTCAGTGATATAAAAAGGGATGTTGATAGCCTGAAAAGTGAGCGCTTGAAGTTTAACACAGACTTGAAGACACTCGGCGAAACGAAGGCCATCAAGAATGATAGCGAAATGAACAAGTTGTACAAGGCGATAACTAGCAGAAAGGTAGCGTTTGACTCTGCCCTTGACGCGACCATAGAGGCATATGAAAAGATCGCTCCTGCAGTTGCCGAATCGACCATAGATTATTCAGATGATGGGGAGGCAGTATTTAGTAGTATAAAAAGCAAATTACAAGATATTTCTGGGCTGAAAGACTATGATAATCAAAAGTTGGTCGAAGATCTCATCACTAAACTTGATGAGCTCGAAACGTTGTATGCAAAAATTGCCGCCGGTCAGACCGATTATAGAAAGTATGACGCGAATGCGACTACTGACTATTACGATGCATCGACTGAGTACTCCGAAATCATCCTCGATTGGCAAACTACATTACGTGATAGGATGAGCGCCGGTGAGCTTACAGACCAAATTAATGATCTCGGTAACGCGTTGACCGACAAAGAGAACGAGTAGATTATCAGCAAGGTGTCAGCATATGACTGCCAAGCAAGCTGCACTTGACCAACTACAGATCGAGATACTAGCAAGCAACACATGTGAAACTCTGGCGCAGCAAGCGACGCAGCTGGTCATGGGCGCTGGCAATCCCGATGCTGACATCGTCTTCATCGGTGAAGCGCCAGGCAAGGCCGAGGATGAGCAGGGACTGCCGTTTGTCGGTGCTAGCGGCAGGTTTCTGAACGAAATGCTGGCCGCCGCTGGCATGCAGCGTGACGATGTCTATATCACCAATATCGTGAAATACCGCCCACCGAATAATCGTGATCCTGAGCCTGACGAAAAACAAGCTTTCTGGCCGTATCTGATGCGCCAGCTCGAGATCATCGATCCGCGGGTCGTTATCACCCTCGGCCGCCATAGTGGGGCATGCTTCATCCCTGATCTGCGCATCTCGCGTGATCATGGGCAGGCTCGCACGGTCAACTATCACGACCACAAATTTTTAGTCATTCCTCTATACCATCCGGCAGCAGCCTTGTATAACGGCTCCATGCGCCAGATCCTGATCGACGATTTCCTCGCCACCGCTGAGTATGTACAGACGGCGACGGAGAATTCTAAAGGAGTATAATGAAGCTATGATCAACCCTGAGATCAGCGCAGTCTACGATTCGCTCACGCCGCTGGAGAACCAAAACGGCAAAAACGACCGCTTTGCCTATGCTCGCGCGACCAAAGGGCCTCATGAATACTTCGTGAAGACGGCCATCCGACCGGATATGCAGTCACATATACAGCGGGAGCTAGTGTGGTATGAATTTATGCGCCGCGTCGAGGCGTTTTATCCAGATCGACACTTTCGGGGGATGCGCGTCGAGCGACGAATCGGCCGCGATACGCTGGTGTATGATTATGTCGATGCACCGGTCGTCGCTGCGGCGGGGGAGCCTGATCAGTGGCGTATGTCCATGCCGCGCTATGCACTGATGCTGGAGACATTTGATAGCGTCGCGATGGGGTGGAAATCCGAAGACCTTCCCGATGAGCCGTCACGGTCCGTGGATACGTATGGTATCTGGCTCGAGTGGCTGGGGGACAATGCCGACAAGGTCAAATACCTCCCCGCGGCGCGCAAATACGTCGACCTGACCAAATGGACGCTCAAACACATGATGCAGCACGGTGACTTGTCTCCGTGGCAGGTCTTTGTGCAGGGTGAGGACTGGATCGTCTATGATGGCGAACGCTGTGGCACGGATCTATTTCGCTTCTACGACCTAGCGTATGGCTTCACCAGGCTCTACGCCACTCTCCACGCACCAGATGCAGCCGCTGAGCTACTGCGTCAATTCCTGGCAGTTCATACCAGTGAATCCCGCGACGACTTCATCCGCCAATTTATGCCAGTGCTCACTCACCGCACCATCGGTGTTATCGCTGACGCCTACCATGACCAGGCGACGAATGATTACCTCCACGAAGCTACCGAGCTGCTCAACCTCTGTCTCGGCAAGAAGTTCGACGAGCTGATCAGCTAGCATTATCCGATATTGCCGTTTTGTTCGTGATCTGCTATACTAGTCACAACTTCAGAGAGGGAATTGCCGTATGAGACTTTACCTCTCACCTCTGAATTATTATTTTGAAATTACTTATTACTATCTAAAAGAAAAAGGAGAAAAGTAATTATGGGTCAACGACGACTCGTGACGCCCCAGGGTGACAACCCTGAGAAGCGTCAAAATCAACCAAACCAAAAACGCAAGACCGACACGACAGTGATGGCAAACACCAACACGCGTCGCGGTGAGGTGCAACGCGCCCAGCGACGGATGAGCGAAAACGTGAACGTACGGGCTTCACAGCACGTCATCAACGTACCGGTCAACAAATCGATCTACAACGGCTACGAAGGCCGCCAATTCACCATGCTCGACATGAAGAAACAGCGTCCAAGTACCCGCCCAAGCCTCAAAGTCATCCCTATCGGTGGTGTCGGCGAGATGGGCATCGGCAAAAACATGACTGCGCTGCAGTATGACAACGATATCATCATCGTCGACATGGGCTTCCTGTTCCCAGGGCCAGACTACCCAGGCATCAACTACATCACGCCGGACATTAGCTGGCTAGTGGAGCGCAAAGATCAGATCCGCGGTGTCGTGTTTACGCACGCTCACCTCGACCACATCGGGGCATTTCGCCATCTGATACCGCAGCTACAGATACCGGTCTACGCGACCAAATTTACCATCGGCATGCTCCAGAAAAACATGGAAGAAGCCACTGATGACTACGAGCCACAGTACATCGAGATCAACCCTGAAGCTCACGAGCGGGTGCAAGTCGGCGACAGCTTCAATATCGAGCTGATTCGCGTCAACCACTCCATCCCTGATGCTGCCGCAGTCGTCATCCGTACCCCTGTCGGCAACGTCTTGAGCTCAGGTGACTGGCGCATCGAAGACACACCAGTCGACGGCAAAGCGTTTGATTTCTCACGCCTGTCAGAAATCCAGCAAAAAGAAGGCTTCATGCTCTTCATGAACGAGTCAACCGACTGTGAAAGCGAAGGCTCCAGTACCGTTCATAGCGAGCAAGATGTCGCGCACAACATCGGTGAAGTCATGGACATGTTCCATGGTAGCCGTATGATCGTCAGCTGTTTCTCGTCAAATCTCCACCGTATGCAGCTCATCCTCGAAGAGGCCAAATTGCACGATCGCAAGGTAGCATTTGCCGGCTATAGTATGCTGCAAAACCTCGAGGTCGCGCTCCGCGCCGGCTCGATCAAAGTACCGAAAGACGTCGTCATGAAGATGGAAGACATCACCAAGCTGCCTGACAGCAAAGTCACTATCGTCTGTACTGGTTCGCAGGGTGAGTTCAACGCCGTCTTAAACCGCATGGCAACAGGGGCGCACAAGCACGTCAAGATCAAACCAAGCGACGTCATCGTCTTTAGCTCGAGTATGATCCCGGGCAACGACAAATACATCATCCATACTGTCGACGGCCTGATGCGCGAGGGTTCAGAAGTATTGCAAGACCGCCGCGTGAATCTCAAAGGTATCGGCCGACTCCACTTGACCGGTCACGCCTACCACGATGATCACGTCCGACTGATCGGCGTCGTCAACCCGACGTTTTATCTGCCAAACCACGGTGAATTCCACATGCTCGTGCACAACGCCGAGCTGGCCGAAAAAGAATGTAACATCCCACGCAGCAATATATTTGTCTGTGATGCCGGTGATATCGTCGAGTTTTATCACGACGGTACTGCCAAAAAGAGCGGTCGCATCCCGGTCGGCGGCATCATGTATGACGACAGCGGGGCAGAGGTCAGCGAAGTGGTACTCAAAGACCGCATCCACATGGCAAACGAAGGTATCTTTGTCGTCGTCTTGACGGTCAGCAAATCGAGCGGTCGATTGCTCACCAGCCCAGACATCATCTCGCGCGGCTTCATCTACCTGCGCGACAGTGAAGAGCTGATGAATCTCATCCGCCAGTACTTGAAGCAAAAAGTTGCTCGACTTTTCTCGGGGCGGAAGCTTGATATGGACGCTGCCAAGAAAGAGTTGCGCGACGAGCTGACGCACCTACTCTACGACCAGACACATCGCACTCCGATCGTGATTCCGGTTATCAACGAGATCGGTGGCGGCTCGACACCACCTCAGACGTCGAACGGTAACCGTCTTGGTCAGCCGCCACGTCCGCAAGGTCCGAAGCCACCATTTGTGCCGAAGACTGACTGGTCGCAGCCCGTGCCTGCTGACGCCGAGGTCCCACACCTGGCCGGCCGTAGCCCCCGCGACATCTAGATCGTACATTGCAGCATAAGAAAACGAGCCTCATGAGGAGGCTCGTTTTGTTTGTAGGTCAAAAGTTGTGAGCAAGGGAGGGCGCGCGGGGCGCGGACGGTCTCGTCGAGACCAGCCCGCGCCCCATCGGACGTCAGTAGTGGCCGGTGATGGCCTTGATCCGCCGAAGGCAGCGCTGCACTGGCTCGACGAGCCAGACGATGATCGTGACGACGAGCAATACTGCCGTCACGACGCAGGACCCCTGCATGTAGACGCGTGACATCTCGCTCGGCTGATAACCGTCGGTGGCAGTGGCGAGTGCCAGCGTCACAAAACACATACCGCTGAAGGCCCAGAGGGCGGTCCACCTGATCGGTCCATCGATCCACGCCGATCGCAGCATCATCCCGAAGACCAAGATGCAGCAAACGAAGAAGCTGATGGAGAGGAACATCATGTCGTACTCCCTTGCTCGAGGTACCGCGAAGGTACCGGGTTCTCACGGATCCATGCGACACTGAAATATCGAGGTTCGTGCTATCAGATATATTAACATAAACGATTAGTAAAGTCAACATTTATCCATAAGCTAATTATCTTTGTCAAGTAATAATCAGAATTCTAGCATCATATTGACTTATCACAAAACTTATGCTAACATCATCTTAAGTACAAAAACAAACATGCCAGAATCTCAGACACCCACCACCGAACGACAACCCGCTACTCATCACGAGCCGGGTTATTACAGAGGCAAGCATAGATATCCACGGCGAGGCGGAGATGGAGCGTTAGATAAATTAGTCCGGCACGGGACAAGTATGATAATAGGTGTCACGATCGGTACTCCCGCTGGGATTACGGCAGGTAATCTCGGACATGAAGCCGTGACGCCCCGGCCAGTTGCGGGCGCGCTACCTGCCGGGGGTATACCGAAGTCAAGCTCTGATGCAGCTCCTCGATCTCGCCCAGAAGCCTTGCCAGGGGTGCCTCAGGTACCGGAGGAGACGAAGGGCCTCTGTGGTATACCAGAGCACATGCAATATCTGCTGGTTACAGATTGCAATCTGCTATCTCCGATTACAAGCGGGCCAGATATGCCACGACTTGATATCCACCGTGATCAAGTCGGTTCGGTCATCAACGATAAGGGCGAATCTACAACGATTGGTTCGATCCACGCCGATGGTACACTCGATGCTGACGTGCTACCTGATGACTACAAGCTAGCGCTGCGTACAGCAATGACCGATCCCTACGTCGCATCTCTTGTCAGTAAGTATCCAGTTACACTTGATCTTGCCCCTAACAATCAAAATGGATATTTTATTCCAGGTAAAGACCTGGACTCGCTCGGCTCGATTCGCCTGATATTTAACGGTAACCCTGATGTGCCGTCTAGTGACTCACTCTATCCTACGTGGGGGAGCATTCGTCTTGTGCTGATACATGAAGGGACGCATGGTGACTATAATACCTGGGAGAAGATGTCTTATCATGATACGGAGGCCGGGCAATTTGCGGCATATACGATACAACAGCTTGAGTCGCTTCACGCAGAAGAAGTCAGCGCGAACTATCACGATACGCTTGAGGAAAATGCGGATTTTTATCGTATGCAGCTCAACGATTTTGCAAATGCCCTTACTCCAGAGGCAACAGTAAACATTGATCCGGCAGTAGTACAGATCATTCGCCAAAACGTCGGAGAAATGATTAGTCTCATCGATGATGGACGTATCGAAGATACCATTGCGAATCCGGATCAGACAAATCAATCTGCCATATATGATCGTATCGTCCGCGGTTCGGGGATATCATATGGGAAGTTAAGTCTACTCCTCAAAGGTGCATCCTCGGATCTATTGATCAACACGGGCTTTTGGTATGCCATGCACGTGGCCGACCAATATAGGTTCATGAGAGACGGTAGCACGACTCCTGGAGTAAGTGATGAGCATGCTGGGCATCCTGGCGATGCGACGACCGAGATGATGGCATCAATCATGGTCGCCGTCCAAGGCGCACCGGACAAGTTTTTAGACAGGGTGACAGTGATGTCGTCTACGCATCGTGAGCGAATCACCAAATTTCTCGAGACGATTGAGGCCATGTATGTCTATAATTCTCCTGAGCTAAACGGTGCGACAAACTTACGCTATGTGATCACTCATCTCCGCGCGGTAGATACTCCAGGCACGGCGCAGCCATAAGCCTATTGCATTTTGTGGTAAATTATGCTACAATTAAAACATAAACAGATATCGACGGTATCTCGTCGAAGAAGTATAATAAAATCGATATGGCAAAACGCAAAAAACGCTCCAGCAAGAAGGTAGACAAGCCACAGCACCAAGTGCCGGATGGTTTTTGGCGCCAAGTGTGGGCGATCGGTTTTGTCGTCCTGGCGCTGCTGCTGATCGTCGCGATGTTTGGCTCGGGTGGCCCGCTGCTTGATTTTATCCTCGGGGCGTTCCGTGCGCTCTTTGGTCTGGCAGTGTATATCTTGCCGCTTTTCTTTATCTTCATCGCTGTCAGTACCTTTCGCGCAGAGGAAAACCGTCTCGCGACCGTCATGAAATTTGCTTCGCTCCTGGTCGTCGTCTGGATATCCGGGCTCTTCGGAGTCTTCTCCGGTGACCCTGGCAACAGCGAGATCGCGCAGGAAGGGGCCGGCGGCGGTCTGATCGGCTGGCTGGTGAACCAAGCGATGCTCAGCCTGGTCGACGAATCGGTAGCGAGCTTTATCTATATCGTGCTGATCGTCGTGACGTTGCTGTTTGTGCTGGCGATCCCGCCGCAGTCTATCATCGATTTCTTCCGCAGCCTTTTCCGTCGTGATGGTGACCCAAGCCTCGAGGGCAATGCAGCGGTTGCCGAGCGGGCAAATGCTATCGATAGCAAACCAATCAGTGAGTTCAAACTCAACGAAGGCGTACCGACGGTGACGAGCAGCGACAAAGGTGGCCTCAGCTCACTGCGCAACAGCTATAAACAAGACAAAGCCGCCGAAGAGCGCGCTGCGCTTACTAGCACCAGCGACCCTGACTGGGAAGCACCAAGTGTCGACTTACTCGAGAAGAAACAGTCCCCAGCCGATGCTGGTGATGTCAAACACAACGCTCAGATCATCAAAGACACACTGAGCGAATTTAGCATCGAAGTCGAGATGGAAGGGGCCAATATCGGTCCGAAAGTCACTCAGTACACGCTCAAACCACCGAGTGGTGTCAAGCTCAACCGCATCTCGGCTCTCGAGACCAATATCGCGCTCAACCTCGCCGCGCAGGCCCTGCGTATCGAAGCGCCGATCCCTGGCCAGCGGGCTGTCGGTATCGAAGTGCCGAACCGCAAAGCCGCTGACGTGCGTCTCTACGGTATCCTGACGGCCAAGCAGTGGGGGAGCGCGACCGAACCACTGAGCTTCGCCATCGGTAAAGATATCGCCGGTGATGCTGTTGTCGGTGAGCTCAACAAGATGCCGCATCTGCTGATCGCTGGTCAGACTGGCTCTGGTAAATCCGTCATGATCAACACGCTGCTCTCGAGCCTGTTGTACCGTAACAGCCCGGCTGACATGCGCCTCATCCTCGTCGACCCAAAGCAAGTCGAGATGACGCCATACCAAGATATCCCGCACCTCTTGACGCCGATTATCACTGAGCCCGAGAAGACGATTAGCGCTCTCAAATGGGCGGTCAACGAGATGGAGCGTCGCTATACCTTGCTCGCTGAGGTCAAAGTCCGTGATATCAAGAGCTACAACAGCAAAAAACCCGAAGAACCGATGCCATATATCGTCATCGTCATCGATGAGCTCGCCGACCTGATGATGATCGCCGCGCGCGACGTCGAGGCTCTCATCGTCCGTCTGGCCCAGAAGGCCCGTGCCGTCGGTGTCCACCTGGTGCTGGCGACTCAGCGACCAAGTGTCGATGTCATCACCGGCCTCATCAAAGCCAACGTACCAGCACGTATC
>JBATPJ010000020.1:0-14939 GCA_049291395.1 Saccharimonadales bacterium (SeqCode)
CGTGCTATGCATGAGCTTCAAGCAAAGTCCCGTGTACGAAAAGCGCGTCCAAAGCGATCAGTTCGGTGAGCGAGTTTTCTACTTCTACAATCCCGATGAGGTGGTCGCGATGTTGCCGCAATCCACAGAGGAGATTGATCGTAGCACGTACCAAAAAGGCTCGACGATGTGGTTCACGCTCTATGCGCACAAGGGGAGCAGCGATGACTGACCAAAACTTTTCGTATGAGTTTGATGGGGTTAATTCACGGGATCTTGCCAAGAAATTCACTCGGAAAAATATATCAGTGGAGCACATCGCGCTCCATGATTAAAGCTATTATCTTCGACTGCTATGGTGTGTTGGTCGGTGATGGATTGCCGGTATTTGTTCAACGGCATTTTGCCGATAATCCCGAGGTAATGGCTCAGGTTTGGGACAATGATGATAAAGTTAACAGGGGTGAAATGAGTGTCCGGGACGAACTAGTGTACTTATCGGAGCAGTCTGGCGTAGCGTTCAATAATATAGCGCGCGAGTTTGACGTGAATTATCCAGATGAGGCATTGTTTAGCTATATCAAACAGGAGTTGCGGCCGGCATATCGTCTCGGTATCTGCTCAAATATATCGAGACATGAGGTATTGACTGAGTTGATCGGGCAAGAAAAACGGGAATTATTTGATGCAGCAATCTTGTCGTGCGATCTCGGTGTGGTCAAGCCTGACTTCCGGATATATCTGGCGTGTGCGGAGGCACTCGGTGTCGAGCCCGAAGAATGCCTCTATGTCGATGATAAAGAACGGTATTGCCAGCCGGCGCGAGAGCTAGGCATGCAAACAATTGTGTATCGTCGCTTCGAACAGTTCCAAAAAGATTGCGCTCGGGCGCGTTCTCAGCAATAATAAGGCTATGGACGAGATCAAAGTTGAGGTGATACCAGCGATGATGGTGCCGATCGTGGCGCGACAGACGGCGATGGAGTCGCATTATGCCAAAAAGATCGTCGGCATGATGGACAAAGACGAACTCGTGCTCCTGGCAGCGCGTCGAGAAGTCGATGGATTTGTCGACAACTACATCGGTCGTGTCAGCCTGTGGCTCGCGCAGCCCGAAGAGCCCGAGGTCTGGAAATACGCTCGTGATGCCGCCCTGGTCAACGCTCTCTATGTCAACGAACGCGCCCGCTCACAGGGCATCGCCAAACATCTGATGAAAGCTGCCGAAGACGAAGCCAAACATCGCAACAAGACATTGCTAGCCGTCGGGGTAGAGCCGACCAATACCTCAGCTCGTCATCTCTACGAAACCCTCGGTTACACCTACCGCAAATGCGGCAGTAGCGATACCTACAAAGCCGAATGGGAAGTGACCAACGACGCCGGCGAGACCACGCAGACAGTGATCGACGCACTGTTGATGGTCAAAGAATTGTAAACTGATGAAGATCGTTACCTCTGGACAGACTTTTACGGATATTGATGCCTATGCCGGGTGTATCGCCTATGCGGAATTGCTCAGACGGCTGGGCGGGGAAGCGGTTGCGGTGTTGCCTGGCGCACTCAATGAGAGCATCACCGCTACGATGCGGACATGGCCAGTGCAGTATGAGACGACGTGTCATGTCGGGCAGTTCGATGAATTTGTGCTGATCGATATATCTGACCCTCATTTTGTATCGCAGTTTGTCATACCAGAACAAGTGACAGAGGTGATCGACCATCATATGGGCTTTACTGATTTTTGGTTGCAGCGCGGCGTAAAGATGCAGATCGAGCACATCGGTGCGGCGTGTACGCAAGTCTTTGAGCACTGGCAACATCATGGGCTCGACTCAGATATGCCGGCTGTACTTGCTCGGCTCCTGGCGTGCGGGATACTCGATAACACCCTTAATTTCAATGCTAGCGTGACGCATGACCGTGACCGAGTGGCCTATCGAACTCTGCAAGGTATCGCAAATGCTGATGATACTTTCGCCGAACAATATTTTAACGATTGCCAGGCGAGTCTTATGGGTGATCCAGTCGCGGCGATGTCACGCGATACGAAATACATGCAACTTGTGGGCTTCACCGAAGAAATTGCGGTCGGGCAGCTCGTACTGTGGGATGCCAGTCAGATGCTTGATCAGCGTGAGGCACTCAGCGAGGCTATGCGTCAGCATCGTCGGCCGTGGTTTATCAACCTCATCAGCATCTCAGAAGGCAAAAATTACCTCATCTCTGACGACAAACGGCTAGAAGTTTTCTTGATGCAGCTACTCGATACGGAATTTTCAAGTGGACTTGCCCATACTTCGCGGCTTTGGCTACGCAAGGAAATACTTAAACAGGCGATCGAAAGGAATGGGGCATGAGTGAAGTGATCCTCAAAGTAGCCGCCAAGGCGGTGATCATGAACGCTGAGGGCAAAATCTTGATTGTCCGCGAGGCCGACACCTACGAAGAAGGGACAAAAATCGGTAAATGGGGCCTGCCCGGCGGGCGGATCGACGATAACGAGGCGTTTTATGACGGGCTGGCCCGTGAAGTTATGGAAGAAACAGGTCTCTCGGTCGCACCAGAGCGGCCGGTCTATGTCGGCGAATGGTGGCCAGTGATCAAGGATGTGCCGCATCATATCGTGGCGATGTTTATACTTTGTAGTCCGCTGTCTGACCATGTGACACTGAGCGATGAACATGACGATTTCGCATGGATCAGTCAGGATGAGTGTGCGTCGTATCAGATCATGCCACCGGACGATAAGCCGATCAAGAGTGTGTTTATGACAGATAACGCATCAGGCACAAATCAGAAAGGAGAGTGAGTGATGACCCCCGAACAAAAAGCAACTGAGTTTCTAGCCACCCAGACGCATATGGTCGTGGCGGTGACGCGTGAGGACGGGCTGTCGTGGGCGGTGCCAGTGACCATCCAGCGCCGTGAGGGCAGGGAGTTCGAGTGGGATTCTGGGTTTGATACCGTCCATTCGCAGGCGATCGATCGTGATCCGCGGGTGGCTATCTGCCTGTACCGCACATCGTCGGATGATCGCGAAGAACTCGTCGTCTATGGCGATGCCACGGTCGAGATCGTCGATCGTCATGACAAATACGCCCGCTACTGCGCGACGTTGCAGACAGCGTGGATCAACGGCAAAGACCACGTAAAACGGGCATTGGACGTGAGCCAGCTCTAGAGCACTACATAGCGGAATATTGACATATTGTAAATCTTATGCTAATGTTCATAGTATAGTGCAACAAATACAAACAGATACAACGGAAGCTATGGCCCTAGGTCCTCCAGTGATCGACGGGGAGCTTCTAGATGAACCTGCGCATCGGCTTGGAAAAGAGATCAATGACGCATTTGACCTGACTCTTGTATTTAATAGGCACCACGATCGTGGTGATGCGATAGAGTCCACCAAGCATATACCGAGAGGGTCGATCGTTTTCACCGAGGGTGTTATGCTCGACTTGCCGCAGACCAATGACTTGGAGCTGTATAACCTCTGTCGAATTATTTATGGGGCCGGATCGGATAAGTTTCAACAGGCAAAGGAGTACATGCTTGAAAGCCTTCGCCAAAACCCCGGGGAGTCGGTTTTGCCATGGGTTACGGCAGAGTATGAGCCGGCATTGCTTGAAGCGCTGATCGAGAATGAGTGTGTGATCTTACCGGCGGATTCTAGGCCTTTTGATGAGGACAAATACGGTACCGAAGCGAGGGACGCTAATACGACGTATGGCCCCGCCGTTGCGGGATTACTACAACAATATCTGCATGGGTCGTCGCCGGATCTGTCATCGGCAAGCTATGTAGATGAAGAAGCTGCGCTACAAAGTCTGAAAACGAGTGGTCATACGATTCGAGAAGTAAGTGCAGTTTCGACGGTCGCAGAGCGGGCAAAGCTATTTTCTGGGCTGAAGCAGTATATCGACTTAGATCTGCATAGTTCTGGAGGCAAGCTATCGGCATATATGGTATACGGTACTGCGCACAGTCGTTCTCTAGAGCACGTTTTCAATGCATTGGGCTGCAACCCGCATATTGATATAAAAAAGGATATGCCGGAGGCTAATTTTCTTGATACTGTTCCACAGGCTGGGCCAAACACCTCAAGGAGGATAGCGCTCGCGGCATTATTCGCGAGTGGGTATAACGTAGGCTCGATGGGTTATGATCAAGTGTACAAGGCTCTTGAAGTAGTAAACGGTAATGCGACAGCGTTTGATGAGTTTATTGGACTGTGCCGGCGTCTAAACGAAATCACTTCGCAGAGAGAGCGGGGCGAGGGAGACCCTGATGTTAATAGCATGATCCAATTGCTAACAAGCATCCAGATGTATCTTCTCGATGCGCTTGCATCTCAGACCGCGCAGCGAGATGAAAGCGAGCTCGCGTCAGATTTTGCAGAAGAAGCCGCATAAGCGCACTAAGAGTTATTGCAGACTGGCCTGGCGCAGAACAAGCCACGGCGTGCTTGAGTACCGGGGGGTAGAGGGTGGTTTTGCGTTGCATGGATGAATGGAATTAACCACATAAAATGGGCAATTACCGTAAGCGCATTGTAAAATAAGACTATGAAGCAAATCTGGCGGCGATTTCGGCCACAAAAAGACACGCAAAATGCCACTATAACACCTACGAGGGGTAACCCCTCGGGAGATGGGACGGTGTATGAGCGGGCGCATGGCATCATCGATCGGCAGAGTATTGGCAAAGGGCGGTTTTGGCGGCGGCATGATCCGCATGCGTTCGATAGCATGATCGATGCTGCGCGAGGACGCGCGGGGGCGACGGGTGACGCGGCGGAGTGGCTGGCAGCACTGATACTCCAGGCCCCACGAGCGGTGAGCGCCCAGCGGCAGATGGACAAACATCCGCATGGCTATCACGACAAGCAGGCGCGGCTCTACGAGCTGATTGATTTTAACGATACCTATGTCTCGACAGTGCTCGCGCTCGAGGAGCGCGAATTTGCGACCTTCAACGATGAGACCAAACGGCTGATGGATCGGTTTTGCCGCCATGTCGGCTCGCCGTGCCTGACTGGTGAACAGTGGGAAGCGATCACCCATGGTTTGTCGCGCGAGATATCGGTCTACCGTGGGGCGCTGAAGCTTGGCTATACGGCGCGTATGACGAGTCGGCGCGAGGATGCGATGGGCGTCGATATGGTAGTGACGGATGCGGAGGGTCGTTCGATCAACCTCGACATCAAGACGCGCTCGAGCTTTCATTTCCGACTGCAGGAGCTGCACCGCGAAGGGCGGGTGAGCGAGCTTGAACGCGAAGAGGCTGAACAGTTTGGTCACAGTACCGTCGTCAATGGTCATGGTCACGAGGCGGTGACGACGACGCTGCTACGCATCGACGAAGAGACGTATGGACGGACGATTGATTTTGAGCTCGAACGACTCGAGCCATTGCAGCTGTCGATCGAACAGATATTTTCACTATTTTCACAATAAGGAAAGGCACGCGTATGAACGAACAACTCGAAAAACAGCTAATCCGTCAGCTACGGATCCTCAATATCTGGATCACGATATTTGGCGTGCTGACGCTACTGACGCTGGGAGTGATCGGATTTTTCTTGTTTCAGGCTTTCACGTTTATCCAGTCGACCAGTGATACCCTCCAGAGTATCAAGCAAACAACCGCCGAAAAACTCGACGTCAAAGCCAATGTCTGTGGTGGTACCGATAGCTTCTCGAAGCTGGTGCGTGCGACTGGTGCGTGTCAGGAGTAGTTGACAACACGTAGGCATAAGCGTATTACGGTAGTAGGTACTTACTAACACAAAAAAGGTTCACAAGGTCATGTCAACTGCCTCTGTAGAATACGAGTGTCCGCTACCAGAGCAAGACGAAGCATCGCCGCACGTCGCGACGATCGGTGAACTGGCAAGATCTATCGCGCGCGATCCTCAATGTAATGAAAAATGGCTACGGCAACTCTATACCGAGTTTGTCCGCCGGCGAACCGTCCTGCAACCTGGAGACATCTATTCGCAGGAGCTGCCGCTACTCGTCGAGAAGAGAGGCGAGCAAGAGATAACGTTTGATCAGCAGCTATTCACCGGTGTGACGCCCGATGGGATATTTGTCCAGCTACTGGCTGATAATAGTGGCTTTCATAAACTTGTTCGGGAGGCGGGTCCAAGCAGCTACCAGGAGCCACCGATCACTGGTGGCGGCAACAGTGACGAAGTAATTACTGCGCGATTCTTAGAGACGAGGTATCCACTGACGGGCCTCGATATCACCGCTGATGGTGATACGGTCCGGTGCGTGGCGATTATGAGCGATGGGAGCAGGGTCCCGGTCTATCCGATCGAGGATGTACTAGAGGCGATTGAGATGCAAAAAGTAGTGTTGTTTCCTTCAGAAAGAACGTCGAGTGGCGATAGGAGACGCGACAGGCCGAATGGCCGGAGTGCGTCGAGAGTCGGCGCTACCGCCATCCGCTCACTACAGATTGTAAAAGCATAAAAACATTGACATTTAGCTCTATTTGTGCTATTATGAGAGTATGAACAGAGAATTTGGTGGCCCAACTCGTCTCGGCATCATCATTATCGGTGTCGTATTCTTCTTGATCGTTGCAGGACTCTTCTACTTCATCACCGGTGGGCGATCGAGCCAGCCAGGGGTGAGCGCCGAAGACCTCAAGCGATCACAGGTGACCACGATTCACAGTGGCCGTAGCGTGCGCATGACCGTCTATGGGCCGATCGTCGCGAACGAAGAACGGGAGTCATATGAGGTGACGGTGACGACGACAACACGCCGTTTCGCTGCCTACAAGGGGTACAACCAGTCGCAGATCGCCGCAAGTGACTACGATAACACCTACGAAGGCTACCAACAGTTTGTCTATGCACTGGCGCGGGCTGACTTCGACAAAGATCGTACCGTAACTGATACAGAGAAAGACGATCGTGGCGCCTGTGCGACAGGACGACGCTATGTCTATGAGCTTTTTGAAAACGGCGACCTCGTCCGCCGGGCCTGGACAACGACTTGCAACAAGACCAAAGGTGACTTTGGCGGTAGCAACAAACTAGCCGCAGCACTCTTCAACAAACAGATACCAGACTTTACGACAGCGATCAAAGTACTCGGGACATTTCGCACCGGTAATTACTAGAGGAGGGCGATTTCTGGGTATATCCTGGACCCCCTGTGGATAACTTCCCAAGAATCCTATTGACATAAGGGGTATGAGTGAGAGATAATCAAGCCAAACCAACTTTAAAATAAAAAGGATAAAGAATGAAACAACAACTCAAGGCACGTGCTGCAGTAGTGGCAAGTGTTGCTGCGGTTGTCGGTCTCGTCTTGGCACCGGTGGCTGCATCGGCGGCGACAGATACAGAGAATACGATTATCAACGCCGTATTGTCATCGTCTATCACTGTGACGACGAGCGGTACAGTAACGCTCAACATCGTCCCGGTATCAGGTGGTGCTCAGACCACGGCAAGTGATACGGTGACGGTAACAACAAACCATGGAGCAGGCTACAACCTCAGCCTCAAGGACGCCGACGCTGATACTAACCTCGTGAACGGCGCCAACAACATCCCGACGTCATCAAGTACGACATGGGGCTCACCAGCTACATTGTCGAACAATACATGGGGCTATGGTATCGCATCCGGTACTGCTAACTTGACAGCCGGCAGTAACTTTAGTGCCGCTTATAGTGCACTGACCGACCAGACAACCGACGCACACCTGTTCTTGGGTGTGAAGACAACAGACCAGTTGCTCCGTACTACCTCTGCGGCAGCTGGAAGTGGTGAGGTAACGACAGTTTGGTACTCAGCGAAAGCTGACACTACCAAGCCAACCGGTACATACACTGATACAGTGACCTATACTGCAGTGACGAACTAGTCAATCGCTAGTAACGATAGCAGGATCGCTTCTCAAAGAGCGATCCTGCTTCATTGTGATACTTGTTGTATAGCCCGCAACAGCAAAGTCGATGTAGGGCATGTATAATCAGTCATATGATAAAATTTTCTATCTCTCGAAGAATGATGGGTGTGATCGTGGCTGTGCTGGCGGTGACGAGTCTTGTCGTGCAATCAGTAGGGGTGCAGGCAATTCAAGGCGAAAGCATCGTCATGTCACCGACGTCGAAGCCGTATAAGCTCGATGCTGGTCAGGTAAGAAGCGATAATTTTACGATTATCAACGATGGCACATCGCACTATACATTCAAGGTCTACGCCGTACCGTACAGCATCAAAAATAGTCGGTATGAGGCTGACCTGGAGACGAAAGCGCCAAATGCTGATGCTTACCAGTGGGTCAAGTTTGAACAAAACCGCTATGAGCTGAATCCAGGCGAAAAGGTTATCGTGCCA
This sequence comes from Saccharimonadales bacterium (SeqCode), assembly GCA_049291395.1. Classification (GTDB taxonomy): domain Bacteria; phylum Patescibacteriota; class Saccharimonadia; order Saccharimonadales; family Saccharimonadaceae; genus JAPUDQ01. The sequence continues at coordinate 8,354 of JBATPJ010000020.1, forward strand.
TATACGATCACGGTACCGAGTGACGCCGCGCCTGGTGGGCATTACGGTGTGATATTTGCTGAGACAGAGGTGGATCCAAATCAAACCGCGCAGATTGGCCGTCAAAAACGGGTCGGTACTATCATCTACGCAACGGTGGACGGGGATTATATCCAGGCCGGACGCGAAGTTGAGACTATCGTCGATGCCGTCCAGATCGGGTATCCGCTTCGTGGCCGCATGACTGTTGAAAATACCGGCAACGCAGACTTTGTCATGAAGAGTACGCTGCGGATCAACAATATCTTTGGTAACAACATGTACAACAAAACGACCGAATACGTGCTACTCCCGAAGACGACACGTGACATCCCTCTCACTTGGGAAAATGGGCCGTGGCTGGGCTGGTACAATGTGCAGACCGAGAGTGAGATCCTTGGCAAGAAGGTCTCACATGACAAACTGGTCTTTATCGCGCCACTGTGGTTCTTGCTGGTCACAACTCTCGTACTACTCGCTATTTTTTACATGATCTATCGCCATTTTCGTCGCTAGGCCGTCTCTGCTATAATCGTTAGCAATATGAGGAGTCGATTTCAGATAGGGGTATTACTTGCGGTTTTCCTCGTCATCGCTGTTGGGTTGTTGACGACGGCGAGCGCTGAGCGGTTTACCGGTGGTAGCTACATCATCGATGCTGGCGTCGTCGGCAATAGTTTTGGTGGCGATACGACGGGCGGTAGCTACAAACTGACTAGCTCAGGTGGTGAGAGCATCATCGGTGAGGGGTCGGGAGGCAGCTACAAGCTCAATAGCGGTTATGTTGCGCAGCTACAAAATAGTTTGCAGTTGACGGTGCAGCCAGGTGGACTCGTCGGGTATTATCCACTCGAGGAAAACTCAGGCACATTTACGCGTGATCTCAGTATCTATGGTCATAACGGTACGCTGCAGAGCGGGGCGAGCTGGACGACCGGTAAGATTGGTAATGGCGTCAATACAAACAGCACGGCTGATGTACGCGTGCCCGATAGTACCGAGCTGAACTTTGGGCAGCATATGACCGTCTCGCTATGGGCAAATCAGGCGAGTTTGACAGCTGACAAAGCATTGATTGGTCAGTGGAATTTTGCGACAGATGGTTCATGGGTATTACAGACAGGCAGTACCAATACAACGCTACGGGTCTTTGTCGCGGCCAGTGCTGGGGATACCGGTGGGAATTGTGTCGACACCGATAGCGCATGGACGGCAAGCGCGTGGCATCATGTCGTGCTCGCCTATGACGGTACGCAGGCTGCATCGATCGATCGGGCAAAGGTGTATATCGATGGTGTTGCACGGACAATGACAGCCTGTGGCGGGACAATAGCAACAAGCTTGCTCAACAGCTCGGATTATCTGTCTATCGGTGATTTTCATGGGCTTAGTCGACAATTTAACGGTAGCCTGGACGAAGTGAAGCTCTTTAACCGTACTCTTACAGCAAATGAGATCAAGGCTGAGTACGATGCTGGTGTCGCTGGTAATACGGCAGGACTCGGCTTTGCCACTGACATCATCCCAGGATTCTCACAGACGAGCAATTATGACGCGGCAGTTCTGACTGATGCGAACAAGGGATATACGCTCGCCGTTAGCCAAAACAATGATTTGACCAAAGGGGCAGACACGATTGCTGCTGTCTCTGGCTCGATCGCCAGTCCGGTGACGTGGGTAGAGGGGACGACGAAAGGACTGGGCTTTACGCTCTATGGTACCAATGCGACCAGTATCGATGGCAAATGGAGCTCGGGTAATGCCTACGCGGCGTTTCCGGGTACGAGTACTAGTATCTATACGAGGACAGGAGCTCAAAGCAGCAAAGATATCCTCAACATGCGTCTCAGACTCGATGTCACGATGACAAACGTCTCCGGAGTCTACACCAATGTCATCACAACGATCGGGACTGTGACCCCATGAAGCGAATCACTGCCGGACTGATACTGATGACGATGGTGGCAGGGCTGTATCTGCAGTCGGTGTCAGCGCAGTCACTCAAGATCGCACCACTGCTTTATGATGATGCCGTGCTGGCCAAAGGTGAGATCAAAAAAGGCTATGTCGATATCTCGAACCCGAGCTCAGTCAAAAGTGTCGTGACGCTCCAGGTAAAGGCCTTTCGGCAGATCGATGACCAGGGCGGACTCGAATTTTATGCAGATGAGCGCGTTGCGGCAGGTATCAAGCTTGATCTTGACCGCGTGACGCTTGATCCACTCGGGGCGATGCGGGTGTATTTTGTACTTGATGGTACGAAGTTGCCGAGCGGTGATGTCTTTGCGGCTATCCTGGCCTCGACTATGCCGGATCAATCCGCTGCGGCTGCACAGTCAGTCAGTGTCGGGACGCTGCTCGTGATCCAAAACGGCACGCCATCGAGTCATGAGGCTGCTATCACGGCATTCTCCGCACCGTGGCTGCAAATCAGTGATGGGCTCTCGGCATCGATGACGGTACACAACCCAGCTGATGCGAAGCAAGCGACAGGTTTCTTCCCGAGTATCCGTGTCTCGGCGCTACCGTATAGCGCGACGACAGTGAAGGGGCCGCTGCTTTTTGCCAGCCGGACACGGGCAGTCGAGTATCGGCAAGTGGGGGATTATTTCGGTCCGATGTATCTACGTGCCATCACCGGATCGAGTACCAAGGGTCAGCTCATCTTTGCTGTCACGGGATATTGGCGATGGCTCGCACCGCTACTATTGATGATGATCGTCCCATTTTTCGTCCTGTATCGTCATCGTGTTCGTGGTGTCTTGAGAATTGTTCAAAAACGCCGCAAAAAGTGACCATTACCTCTAGTAACCAACAACCATAACCGCTATAATGACAACTGACCTGTGAGGTATGTCCTGATCAGGTAGAAAATATTTATGCGAGGTATGACACTACACCACCGTATGCGAGCGAGGGCATTGCTCGTCATAACCACGGTTAGCGTAATGCTAGCCTGTTTTGCGTTTACCACCTCTCGTGTTTACGGTGCGACGACCGTCCCCGCCACCATCAACTTCCAAGGCCGTCTGCTCGACGCCACGGGTGCCCCGGTATCCGATGGTCTCTACAACATGAAATTCGCGCTCTATGACGCCGCTTCTGCTGGTACTCTGAAATGGTCAGAGACCCGTGAGACAACCAGCCGTGTCCAAGTCACGGATGGTCTCTTTACCGCCAAACTTGGTGAAGGATCCAATACCTTTGGTGGTAGTCTCGCAACCGTTGTCCCGGCCAATGGTACCCTCTACTTTGATATAACCCAGGCCACTCCGGCGACGGCGACGTGCTCTACATCCTCTTGTGCCACCTGGGAATCACCGATGACCCCTCGTCATCAGCTGAGTACATCTGCCTATGCGTTTAACGCAGATACTATCGATGGCGTAGATGGCGCAGCGCTAGCGCAACTCAGTGCGAACAATACATTTACTGGTGCAAACACTGTGAACGTTGCGAGCAGTAGCGCCCTAGCTATCGTCAACGGCGCAACAAATTTATTCAAGGCCGATACGTCAGGTTCGCAAGTCGTCATCGGACAGGCTGATGCAACAGCGGCGGTGCTCGTGCTTGATAGTAGCTCGGGTGCTGATCCCTCAAACGTCGCCGGCTCGATGTATTACAACTCGACGTCGGGAAAATTCCGCTGCTACCAGGGCGGCTGGACTGACTGTATTACCGCAGCAGGTGGTGCAACATTGCAGAGTGCCTACGATGCCTCGGGTAGCCCAGCGACGATTACGACGACAGCGGCTAAAGGGGTGAAGATTGTGACCGGTGCAGCACCGACAGCAGATATCTTCAGCGTTGATACATCGGCTAACCCCGTCGTCACGAACAATATCAACGGTATCGATGTGAACTACGCCGGTGGGGCTGCTGCGGTTGAAGGTTCAGCGGTTCGTCTCGATGTCACACCTGGGACAACGACCGGCGGAACATGGAGCGGACTACGGGTTGTCACTGACGCGACGGGTGCAGCGGCTGGTGTCAACGAATACGGGGTCAAACTCGAAGGGCCCGTAACGCCCGGTGCAGGCCAGGAGACGGGTATGTATATCGGTACTGGTTGGGATACCGGTCTTGATGTACAATCGGGCGGCTTAAACCTCGCAGCATATACTGCCGGTGGTGTGCCGAGTGACCCAGGCACGCCAGCAGCAGGCAACCTCAGGGTGTATGCCAAGACGGTTGCCGGTCGCGTCATGCTCAAGTGGCGTGCGCCATCCGGTGTGGACACTTCTTTGCAGCCAAGCCTTGCGTTCAACACGATCTGGCTGTGGACACCCGCGACGGGTAAGACAGCTACCGGTACTGGGTTTGGGAATACTTGGCCAGCGGCAACGGGTACCGTAACGCATCCTACTGTTGCGAACACCAATCTTGGTACATCGGTGAAGACAATGCAGCTGACCAACGTCGCGACGACAACAAACCAGATACTTGGCCTGACGTCATCGACGGCGACACTGGCAAACGTGTGGCGTGGCAATGCCAGTGGGCTTGGTGGATTTTTCATGCAGACACGCTTCAAGACGACTCTTGTACCGGCCGCGACGCATCGAATCTTCGTCGGACTATCATCGATGACGACGGGAGCATCCGCCGCGGACACGATCACTGGTGATACCGCAGGATTGTCACATATTACCACCGACAACATCACGACAATGGCTTTTATGACCCGTAACAACGCGACGACGACGCGGGCCACCTTCACCGTGCCGACGATCGCATCGGGCAATATCTATGACTTCACGATGTATGCACCACCGAATGGTTCATCGATCTACTACCGCCTGGTTGATCTTGCGACTGGCTCGGTGCTGGTTGACTCGAGCACGACTGCGACGCTGCCACGAAACACGATCTTTATGGGGCCGCAGGTACAGATGTCAAATGGTACAGCAAATATCACAGTAGGTACGACCGCGATCGGGATCAACAAGATTTACCTGGAGACGGACAACTAGATGGCAAAGCCTTTTGCACGCTACCTGCCGATGATCGGTGCTATCGTCGTAACGGCAGCCATCGCGATCGTCCTGACGACTATGTTGTTACGACCATCGCCTAAAAGCTCGGAGCTGGAAGAAGCGAAGCAGCAGATTGGTCGACATATGGTTTTGCCGACTGGCGAAGAACCGACGCTCGCGATCGTCGAGGATACAGCGTCGCTTAGTGATGCCTATCTGAAGCAATATGCCGAGAACGGTGACAGAGTGCTACTCTATGCGAAAGCAGGTCGCGCGATCATCTACCGTCCAAGCATTGATAAGATTGTCATGGTCGCGCCTGTCACGATCGATAAGGCGCAGGCCCAGTCGTATAACGCGACGATACGACTGCTCAACGGCACGACAAATGGTACGGTAGTCGACTATGCTGAGCAGGTGCTCAAAGCGAAATACCCCAATGTCGTTATCAGCAAAGCCCAGGCGAACAGGAGCAACTACACGCAAAGTCTTGTCATCAACCAGACTGAAGGCAAAGATGAATTATTTGTTCAGCTACTTGACCTATTCAAAGCCGGGCAGGGCGTTGTCCCTCTCGGTGAAGATGCGGGCTCATCCAATATGACTATCCTGATCGGTGATGACATGGTCTCAAAGGTACAGCTATGATATGTGTGTTCACTATCTCGTCAGCTATAATGGTAGCAGTATGAAAGTCGAGGTCAAATCTACAGAGGAAAAGGTGGTAAATGGGGCGAAAACGCCTGTCTTCAAAAACCGCAAACGCCGCCGGACATTGCGTATCAAACTGCCGCGTATCACCCGGCGAACTCTCAGTATTCTGGCGATTGTTGCGCTTGCCGTGGGCGCTGTAGCGTGGGCGTATACCACAAGTCCCAAAGGCCAATCAATCGATACATCGACGTATCAGGTCGTGTATCTGACCAACGGCCAGGCGTATTTTGGCAAGCTAGAAAACACGAGCGGTGAATACCTCGTGATCCGAAGCCCGTACTCAGCACAATCCGTCCAGTCTGAGCAAAAGGCAGGGGAGGTGACTACTCCGACGACAACGCTACTACGGGTACGCGACCAGGTTTACGGGCCAGAGGATAGCATCGCGATCAGGACAGAGACGGTGGCGTTTTGGCAAAATCTGCGTGACGATAGCAAGATCACGGCGCTCCTCAAGTCCAAACAGTAATATATCGTTGTAAATTCTACGATATAACGCTAGAGCTTTTTATTGTCATAAGAGGTATAATCCGAATTAGCCTATTTGAGAGACAAACAGGCAGTAAGATACACACAAAGGGGAACATGCTAAAACAAGTCACCCGTACCAGGGCGATATTTTTCTCGCTATCCGCGATCAGTCTTCTACTGGTCTCTTTTGCATATCTGTTCTTCATCACCTCCGCCTCCGCCACCCCCACCACCATGAACTTCCAAGGTCGTCTCCTCGACGCCACTGGTGTCCCCGTCACCGATGGTCTCTACAACATGCAGTTCAAGCTCTACGACGCCAGTACTGGTGGTACACAGCTCTGGACTGAAACAAGAGAGAACAGTACTCCTGACTACCGTGTCCAGGTCACCAATGGTCTCTTTAC
>JBATPJ010000021.1:0-4948 GCA_049291395.1 Saccharimonadales bacterium (SeqCode)
CTTTGTACTCCGGATAGAGCGCCTTACGCTTCCTGATATTGGTTTTTGGCTTATCCCACGCCACGCAGACATAGTCAGGCTTGAGCTTCTTGATCAGCTCGAGTGACAACGCCGCAAAACCATACACCCCGCCCGTCGGCGTCCCATCACGCGTACTGAGATTTGGCATAGCATAATACCCGCGGTAAAACACAGACTTCCCATCGATGATAGCGAGGCGCTTCGTCATATATCTAGTATACGCCCTAGGTCCTTCTCTCTGCATCGTGCAGATAATGAATAGCCACGAGACCCGTGACGACTCTCTGTCTCACTACCTTCACGGCGTCTGGTTCGCTCAGACCGTTAGCAAATATCTCATATTGGACTTGTTGGCCATAAGGCATACCCGGGATCTCTCGCTCAGGACTTCCACCTATCATTTTTATTACGGCCGTTATCTCATCGAAATACGGTGCGTCGGTATCTGATGGTAATGCCTCGGCGGCAAACGGCCGAAAGGCATTGAATTGTTTCATGACCACAGTTCTCACTTGAGTTGGATCGGCCGTTGCACGACTGAAGCCAAGGCAATGCAAGAAGGTCTGCGCAAGCGGCTTACTAATGATACGTTGGCCATACATCGCTATGACACTATCCACGGGTGCCATCGATTGTATAGGCCCCCATTTCTCCCTAAGCTCACCGTACTTCTTCGCATCATCAATCGTCGCCTTCACCGCCGACCCAATATCACGCCAAAAATTGGCCCTATCACCAAACGGTGCCGTATAACGATTAAGAGCACTCTCACTTAGTTGAGGATACATTGCGCGCATGGCATCATGCGCCTCATCATCACTCATACCCTCCAGAAGATTCAGCACATATTCGAGGCGATAAGAATGTCTCGGACTCTCTAACTTCGCCTTGTGATCAAGATACGCTCCGATGTACGCGCTCGCAATCAACTCGGGATCGATATGATCCGGTGCGGTATAATCAGTGCCGCTAAGATGTGCGCTTGCTTCTATCCGATCAACAAACCATTGTGCCCGTTCACGATCTAACGACGATTCTGCATTAGTTTCACTCATAGCCTCTTATTGTCCAGTAGGCCAAACGAAGTTGCAAGCACAAGCGTCTCCGTTATTTTCCGAGTACGTCAGCGACGGCATAACCAGCACGAAACCTTCCGGGTGGTTTATACTATTAGTCATGCAAAAACCAACTATCATCGCCATCCTCGGTATGCCCGGCTCTGGCAAAGGCACCGTCGTCACACATATCTGCGATACCTACCACGTACCATCTGTTTATTTCGGTGGCATGGTCTACGAGGAAGTTGAACGCCGCGGACTCGATATTGTCCGCGATGAGCGCATGGTGCGTGAAGACATGCGCGCCCAAGAGGGTCCTGCTGTCATGGCCAAACGAGCCTCTGTCCACGCTCAAAAAGCATTGGCAGACGGCGCACCGTTCGTCATCCTGGACGGTGTCTACTCATGGAGTGAAGACAAATACCTACGCGAAACCTTCGGTGAAGACTATGTCTCATTTGCCGTTATCGCGCCCAAATCTGTCCGCTACGAGCGAATCGTTGCGAGGAAAGATTCCCACCGCCAGTACACCCGTGACGATATCATGCGCCGCGACCGCGAAGAGATCGAAAACATCGAAAAAGGCGGCCCAATCGCCTTTGCTGACTACTACCTCATGAATGATCACGATATCGATAGCTTGAAAAATCAGGTCAAGAATCTCATGCTGCGACTGGGCTACTAGTCGCTACGACGCAAGCTCGAGGTCCAATAACTGATTGACGTCAGCAACTGGCACGGTTTGGGCTGATTTGCCTTTTGTAAATTTCACATGTTGAACATTCCCCCGAAACTCACCATCGAGAAGCAACGGCACATGCACGCCATCACGAAATCCGATTGTCTCAGCCGTTCGCAAGCGACCATGCATTGTACCGCTCAATGACTGAGCGCCAAACCACACCGAACGAGGCAACTGCCATAATCCCTGATAGTGTCCGACCGAAAAATAGGGGCTAAACAAGGCTCGCTTGGCCAGGAGATTATGCCACGTACCCGCCATTCGTCCATCGTTCATGATCAGGATCGCCGCACCAAGCCGTCGCTCCAGACCGTTATTGTGACGCACCTCTGGCATACGGTAATGTTTGGCATGTTCAAAATAATATCGTACTGCCATGTCGATCTTTGCGTGCAATGTTCGCCCTGCTTGGTTCAACTCTGCTTTTGCATTCGTTTCTTCCATCCACATCGCTCCCGCTGCGACCGCACCAAGCGCACATGATATCACGCCATAGCCGAGATCATTGCCGTCAGCCTCCACATGGAAAAGTCTTGCATCGCGAGTCGGTACTTCATCTCGTAGGCATGCCAGGCGGGCGACAACCGCCAAGCCTTCGATCAGCCACCTGCCATGAAATGCTTGAGACGTATCGTTTTCACCGCCAGCGGGTAGGCTAATGGTGGCAAGATCGTCCTCGCCACTTGCGACAATCCCATTTATGGCATCGTTTTGGCCACCATCGCCTGCCGCAAGTACAATGACGTCGCCAGCCTTGACCTTCTCTGCAATCTGTTCTCTCGTGGCATTTGGGTTTCGTTGCGTCTGCAAACGAACTACATGTCGCAGTTCCGTCTCGAGGTATTCGATACTTGGCACTGCGAGCCCATGGCGAGAACTAGCGGGGTTCTCTACAATGACAAGTCGTCGATGCTGCGATCTCTCCACGTGCGCCCTACTGTAAGTATTCGTACAATTTCTTGGCGTCTTTGTGCTTACGGAGTTTGGCGAGGGCTTTGGCTTCAATCTGACGGATACGCTCACGGGTCACGCTAAATTCCTGGCCGACTTCTTCGAGGGTGTGGCTCTTGCCGTCGTCGAGGCCAAAGCGCATCTTGAGGATCTTTTGCTCGCGCTCGGTCAGTACATCGAGGATGCTCTGGACTTGTTCTTTGAGCAGCTGGTTGGCGGCACTGTCTTCTGGGCTGGCGGCGTCTTCGTCTTCGATGAAGTCTCCGAGCACTGTGTCATCTTCGCCGTCATCACGGCCGACACCAGCATCGAGGCTGGTGATATCTTGTTTGATCTTGATGACGTATTCGACTTTGTCCGGCTCCATCTCGAGCTCTTTCGCCAGCTCTTCGATGGTTGGCTCACGGTTGAGATCTTGGGTCATGCGGCGCTGTGTACGGAGAAGTTTATTGATCGTCTCCACCATGTGCACGGGGATACGGATCGTGCGAGCCTGGTCAGCGATGGCACGGGTGATCGCCTGGCGAATCCACCAGGTCGCGTAGGTACTAAATTTGAAACCCTTGTCCGGGTCGAATTTCTCGACAGCACGCAGCAGACCAGTGTTGCCCTCTTGGATCAGATCGAGAAAATCAAGTCCACGACCACTGTAGCGTTTGGCGATGCTGACCACCAGGCGCATATTGGCCTCGGCCATCTGGTCTTTGGCTTTTTTGTCACCGGCGACCACTCGCTGCGCGAGCTCTAGCTCTTCTTCGCTGCTCAGCAGCGGGATTTTACCGATTTCACGCAGGTACAGGCGGACGGAGTCGTCCGAGATATCATCAAAATAAACCGCACCAGGGTCGATCTCGGCTTCTTCTTCGTCTTCGATCTCTTCGATCACCGGCTCATCGAGTACTTCGATGTCGCTCAGGCTGGCCAGATCGTCGTCGTCACCGTCAACCAGCGGAGTATCAATAAAATCATCGTCTTTGTTATCGTCGGGCACGTTTACTCTCCTTGATTAGTTCGGACAATTGCTTGCGCACGGCCTGGACACGTTGCTCATCATGAGTCGCTTCGGCGTCACGCAGCTCTTGGTCGAGAAGTGATTTGGTTTGTCTTCGGTGTTCGTCTTTTATCCGTCTCACGAGATTCGCGGCTTCGATCAGTCGTGCTGAGCTATCGACTGTACCGTATCGAGTCTCGGCTTTGAATATAACTATCTTGACATAGGTGTCGAGTTTTTTCAAGTCATCAGGGAGAGGGTCCGGGAATTTTTGACCGAGATGGTCGAGCAGATATCCGAGTAGTGCCCGTCGCACTTCACCGCTGACCGACTCGGGCGTCAGGTGCCGGAGCGTATCCTGCGTCGTCTCATCCATGACCGCCAGCCCCAGGAGATAATCCTGATGAACGTCGGGATCGTGCCCATCGGACTGCGTCACGATCATCGGCTTGAGGCGGCGGGCTGGCTCGCGCGGCGCGATGTTGAGCTTGCCCTCGAGCGCGCGACGACTAGCGCCCGTCACCTCGGCGACACGACCGAGGTAGTGCTCTTGCTCCACCGGATCTTTGATACTGCGGATGATGGTCAGGGCCTGAGTACTCAGCTCGCGTTTGCCCGTCGCCGTCGTCAGGTCATAGCGCTCCGAATACTGCTCGATCACCCACTCGATGGCTGGCTGGTGACTATCGACGACACTCTGCCATAGCTTCTCGTCCTTTTTGATCAGCTCATCAGGGTCTTTGAAGTCACTCGGCAGCGTGATGACGCTCAGGTCGACACCGACGGCCTCGGCGATCGGGATCGCTCGTTCGGTGGCGGCAACACCAGCTTTGTCACCGTCGAAACACAGTCGGATATTGCGCGTCAGGCGGCTGAGCGATTTGAGATGATGCTCGGTCATGGCCGTACCGGCCGTCGCCACCACTTGTTTGACGCCGACCTGGTGGCTACTGATCACGTCGAGATTGCCCTCGACCACCACGGCATAATCATGCTGGCGAATCGCTTCTTTGGCCTGTGCCAGACCGAACACTTGGCGGCCTTTGTCATAGAGGAGTGTCTGCGGTGTGTTCAGGTATTTGGGCGCTGATTTGATATCCATCAGCAGCCGCCCGGTGAAGCCGACGATTTGCCCCTGGCTATCACAAAGCGGGATCGCCAGCCGGCCACGTAGCAGATCAGCCC
>JBATPJ010000022.1:0-42195 GCA_049291395.1 Saccharimonadales bacterium (SeqCode)
ACGCGTTCCGATGCAACCAGCTGTGCGAGTGTGCGCAGCAACTCTGTAAGCCCAGTGTGTGCTGTCGAAGAAATCGCAAAGATCGGCGTACCGGCCGCTACTACTGCCGTGAGGGCATCGGTCTGCATCGCGATCATGTCCGCATCCAGCCCTTCGATTTTCGTCAGTGCCACGACTTCGGGGTGATCAAGAAGCGCTGGACTATAACGCCGTAGCTCTTCGCGGATAGTCTGGTAGGCGAGCGCCACGTCATCGCTATAGGCATCGATCAGATGGAGGAGCACTGCGCTGCGCTCAATGTGCCGCAAAAATGCATCGCCAAGCCCCTTGCCTTCGCTAGCGCCTTCGATCAATCCCGGGATATCCGCGATCAGCAGACTCGTATCATCGATATCAGCCACGCCAAGATTTGGTGTCAAGGTCGTGAATGGATAGTCGGCAATCTCCGGTCGGGCGTTACTCACGACGCTGAGAAACGTCGATTTACCAGCATTTGGAAAGCCGACCAGACCGACATCGGCGAGCAACTTTAGCTCAAGGCGGGCCTCAAACTCATCACCGACTTCACCGAGCTCGGCAACGCGTGGCGCTTGACGCGTCGAGCTCTTGAAATGAGCGTTGCCAAATCCTCCGTCACCACCGCGAGCGATGATAGCTTGCTGACCTTTGGTCGCAAGATCAGCGACCAGCTCCTGATCACGATAAATCTGCGTACCGACTGGCACGCTCACTGTTGTGTCATCACCGTTTTTGCCGTGCATCTGGCGTTTGCCGCCAGCCTCACCGTCGACGGCTTTGACGTCTTTTTTGTAGCGAAAATCAAGCAAGGTGTTTTTGCGTTCATCGGCTTCAAAGACGACATTGCCGCCGCGGCCGCCATCACCACCGTCAGGCCCGCCCATGGCGACGTATTTTTCATGACGAAAACTGACGATACCATCGCCGCCTTTGCCAGCTTTCACAAAAACTTTTGCGCTATCAACAAACATAATTACCTATACCGTATCACGTATACTATATCTAAGCAAAAGCTCATTAGTGAATGTAGTTATAGCGAGCAGCTTGCCCAGCATCCAGAGTGCGGTATGATTTGACATTCCATCCGGCATAGTTCATCTCTGACACCGTGACACTGCCATCACCGCCGATACTTTCAACAACTGCTACGTGTCCGTATCCGCCCGCGGCATAGCTATCCTGCATGACAGCGCCAACCTCTGGGCTGCTGTCGACACGGTAGCCGCTCGCACGAGCAAAACTAGCCCACGTAGCGGCATTGCCCCAAAAGCTGCCTACTGGTCGGCCAAGTTCGGCACGACGATTATAGGAGTACCATGTACAGTAGCCGTAGTCATAGCGGTTTCCAACAACTGCAGTACTGGAGCCATACGTGGCAGCAGTCGATGAGCGAGTCGTCGTACGGACTTGGCTCTCAGGACGTTCGGCTGTTGGCAAGACACCATCAGGCAGCACGATGCGCTGACCGGCAGCAATACCCGACAGCTCCAAGTCGTTATAGGTCATGATGCGTTCTTTTTGCGTACCGTAGCGGGCAGCGATAGCAGCGAGATCATCACCGTCTTTGACGGTATAAATAACACCATTAGTTCCTGGCACCTGGAGCTTGGTACCGGGGCTGATCGCATCGTTGATGAGTCCGTTTGCCCATTTGAGCGTCTGGGTTGAGATACCAAACTTTGAGGCGACCGTCTGCGCATTGTCACCAGCGACAGTCGTGTACTCAGCAATTCCTCTCAGGTCGGTACCTGTCTGAATAATCTGGGGCTTCGACAGCACTGCGTCACTGGTCTGAGCCAGTTCACTCTTGGCAGCGAGAGAGATGGAGAGATTCGTCGCATTTGTCGTCACCGAAAGATTACCGATCTGGGCAGCATCAGCAGCCAGCTCAGCAGCCTGTAACTGATCAACTGAAGGATTGTCGAGCTGCATAGCAGTCGTATCGGCACGCTTCGAGGATAATTGTTGCTCGATCGGTGACTGATAGCCAACAGAAACCACACTTGCGATCAAGGCCACCATGGTGGCATAAGTCGTAAAAGTCGTTAACTGCTGAAGGCGGCGTGAACGCGCCTTTTTCGAAACCCGTGGTGTTGACGATTGCTCGTCGAGTTGAGATTTGATAACTATTCTCCGTGTGATCGTTACCGATCACAGACTACCGATACTCTGTCTTACTCCGCCTGTTGACGGATAGGATACGCGTCGACCTTATTTCGCATTGGATTAATATTGCTTTATCTGTTCGTTTTAGTATCCGTGCGACATTTGTCGGTAGGCCATGCGTAGGACAATTCCACCGAGGTATAACCCTCAATTGTTCACGCATGAACGCTTATCAGTATACCTATATTTGACTCGATAGTCAATATATTTTGTGGATAGCTTATTGACAGAGTTTTGTACAGTGAAGCGTCACATTTGCATTGTGTTCGGCCTCGGTTCGTGAGTAATACGTCTTGCCATCATCACCGGCGACGAAGTACAGATAATCACCGCTGGCCGGATTTGCGACCGCCTTCAGGGCCGACAAGTTGAAGTTCGAGATTGGCCCGGGCGGCAGTCCACCTGATTTGCGTGTATTGTACGGCGAAGGATCATTCACACTCGGAGTGCGCCCCTCTTTCTTCGCGATATACATGAATGTCACATCTGATCCAAGCACCATACCTTCTTTGAGGCGTTTCAGGAAGACCTGAGCAACTTGACGCTGATCGTTGGGGTCAGAGACTTCTTTTTGCACGATAGAAGCCAATGTAATCCCTTGATAAAGGTTGAGTCCTTGAGTGGCAAGCTGTGCCTCGAGATCATTTGTCGTAATAACGCGGTAAAACTCATCAAATGTCATCGTCAGCACCCGATCGAGTGGATCGTTTGCGGCGATATTATACGTCTCTGGATACAGATAGCCCTCAAGACTGGTTCCGGCTGGTTTGTCTTTAAAAAGCGGTGAATTATACGATGCAGCATATGCCACCTTGATCTCATCCGAAGTAAACCCACGCTGCGCAAGACTGCCCTCGACCGCCGGATCGGCTAAATCTTCGAGGGTTAGCCCGGGGAGTATCGTCACGCGAAGTTCATCAGTCTTGCCACCGATAAGGTGTTGGACGATGTCCTGAACTGATTGTGACTGCTTGAGCAAATAGCCCCCCGTTTGGAGCTTATCGTTGTACCCCGACATCTGCGTATAGAGCTGAAATGCTTCTTTGCTCCGGATCAACTTATGAGAATAAAGGGTTTCGGCGATATCTGATGCCGACTGGCCAGACTCGATGACGACACGGATCGCCGTATTTGCCTGACTATCGACGGGTGAAAGCGACGTAAAGTATGTCATGATACCGGCACCTGCTAGCAAGATCAGCCCCATGACGACAAGGCCTACTGTCATCCACCATGATTTCTTATGCCCAATACGGAGCGATGATGCTGGCGACGCGTCAATCTGCTTGAGGTCATCATCCATGGTGAGACTCCAGATAATCCGTCAAGATGATACAGGCAGCTTCCGCATCGACATCACCTCGAGAGAAGCCCTGCGAGCGGCTGGCAAGTCGTTCTTCTGCCATGACAGAGGTCAGTGATTCATCCTGAAAAACGATGCTACCGGCAAAGATGGGGCTCAGTCTATCGACAAAGTCCACCACGCTCGCCGTCTGAGCTGTTGGCTCGCCAGATGAATTACGCGGATATCCGACGATGATCACATCACAGCGCTCGTCCTGGGCAATCCGAACGATAGTATCAAAACAATGCTCATCGACATCGATCGTCGTCAGCGGACGGGCGATCTTGATAGCGTCATCGGCCTGAGCGACACCGATACGTTTTGTCCCGACATCAAGACAGAGATAGTTAGTTGTGCTGCGCATTCTCGACGAGGAATTTGATTGTTATCTTGTCAGCACTTGGTGCCACCGAGACCCAAAATGGCGAGAATTTTACGTCGACTGATTTGATACCCTCAAGTGTCTTCACTGTTTGGACAATCTCACCTTCTCGCTTGCCAACAAGCTGCTTGGCTAGCTCGGTTGAATTGATCGACGGACCGACATAGCCAGTTGCGATGAGGTTGAGCTTATGCGTCCCGTCCTGCTTGCCATAACTATTGAACGATATTTTATCCATGCCCTGATCATAGATCGTTTGGTCTGGTAGCCCGCCGATCTGCTTAGTCAGATCTTTCTCGAGGATAGTGCGGATGTCGCTGCGAGCAAACCCGATCATGGTATAGGTCGTCTCGACCGTCACCTTGCCAGTCGTCGCTTCTTGTCCAACCGCAGGGCTGACCGTCGGGCTACCCGGTGCTACCGAGAAGCTTTCCGATACGACCACCGCATCACTCGCAAATTGTTTCTTCAGATCGGCTTTGACGCTATCGGCATCCGTGGATTTGATCTTCTCTCGAGCCGCAGCTGCATCTTCTTCGCTCACAATCGTCACTGTCTTATCAGTGCCGCCGGCCGCCGGCGCGTCAAAAGATACACTGACATTTGTCGGCGCGCCACTGAGGTTACCGGTAGCGGTATTGTATTTCGTGCCACTTTCGGTAGCAGTAACAGCACCTGTAGCAGTGCCCGTTACTGGACATGAGATATTGCCACAAGGAAAGGTTGCACCTGGTACGGTCACGGCTGCATCAAGCTTAAAGACGAGATCGCCCGACGTCGCCAGAGAAGTACCCGCGACAAGTGTGCGTGATTGCAGTGAGCTGTTTGAGAGGCTTATATCACCCTTCGCCTTCTCGCCGACGTCTTTTTTGCCAGTCGCCGTGAAGTCAGCACTGACTGTCTTTTTGATCTCTTTGACGGTGGCTTTCAGAGTCCCTGCTACTGGATCGAGCTTGCTATCGGCCGTCGCGACAAGTGGTTTATTGACACTATATGGTGTTGTCTTCGCAGTGATAGTCACTGTGGCGCGAGGTGCAAAAAAGATTGCCCAGACGATAAATACGATGACAAGCAGTACACCACCTCCGATCAGCACGATCTTGTTGCGAAACCCATCAAAGTCCGGGATGGCCGGGCCTCTCCGCCGCGAACGTTGATCTGTGCGCGGTGCCGTCGCACCGACCAAGGCGGCAACTGGCGTGATCTCTTCATCGGCCGAGCCGCTACCATCGATATCGGGTGTAGCAACCGCTTCGCCGTCGATGACCTCTTCGTCGTCATCATCAACTTCGGGCGTATCAGCGATCTCTGGTTTGCTCTGGAGATTGCGCGCTACCGGTATCGCAACTCCGGCGGCAAGTGCCGTCAGGGCGTGATCGCTCGTGATCATAACGATGCGTTTTTTGGCATGTTCGGCAGCGCGGTTTAGTAGTTTGAGATTTACAACACTTTGCAGCGCACCAATGCGCTTGGGCGGAACGAGTGCTACGATCTGCGTCGAAGCGCCTTTGACTTTCTCAATAATCGAGGTGATATCATCCTCGATGTCGATATAAATAACGTCTTTTTTGATAGGTGAAGGATTGCTCATATTCGGAGAATTCTGTTTAGTTTTTCTTTGATCGTGTCGCCATCGCTGCCGATCATTGTATCATATCCAACCCTGAGAAGACCCATAGCCGTGATATAGGTATGGTCGTTGGCATTGCCTGTCGTATCTTTGATACCGACGACATCGGATGGCTTGATCAGCTGGACGGTTGGCTTGCGGGTAAACGGTAGATCTTTATACCAGTCTCGTTCATGAAGTGCGGTGACAAGTTTCTTAAGACTTGCGCCACCACCACAGAGTAGGATTCGCGGCGGCAGATGATCGACTGAATCAAACTCGCTAAGGGCAAGCTCGACGCCGCCCATCCAGACTTCCAGCGTCTTGTCGACAGATTGTCCGAGTTTCTTGGCTACTGACTCTTTGAGATTTGGTTCGTCGATATTTACTTTGAGCTTTTCGGCATCTTCATAACTCAGATCCATATCGGTCGCGATAGTACGAGTAAAGCTGCGTCCACCGATACCAAACATCTTGGTACCTTCGACGCCGCCATCATTGACGACAGCTATATCCGTCGTGCCGCCTCCGACATCAGCGAGAATCGCCGTAAATGTACTACTGGCATCTGTCCCGAGCACGCTACGGCTGACCGCAAACGGTTCGGCCGCGACAGCGATAAGATCCAGATCGAGTTCTGTCGCTGCCCGCTCCAGCGCACCGATATGCACCATCGGAGCGAACGCTGTATATATCTGTATCGCGATGTCTTTGCCCTGAAACCCTATAGGGCTACTGACCCGGTAGCCGTCGATATGGATACTGACGATAGCAGAGTTGACGAGTTTTACCTCGACGTCAGCGTTGCCGGTCTCGAAGGCAATCTGTTTTTGAGCTTTGGCTTGAGCCCGTTCTTGCACCTTCTCAATGATCAGCTCCATCTCGCTAACATCAAGTGGCCGATCTGGCTGTGGTCGTTTGTAGCGGATAGTCTGGGTCTGGCCTTTGACAAGCTCTCCTGCAATGCCGATAACTGCTCGTTTGCCCTGCATCCCAGCTTGGGCCTCAGCGGCAGCCAGCGCTGTCTCGCAGTTACGCACCACACCGCCGATATCAGCGATAGCGCCGCTATGCATGTCATCGACAGATTGCCTGGCTCGCCCGACACCGATGATCTCGATGTCATCATCGTTCATGCGCGCGATCAATACCTTCACAAACTCCGTCCCGATATCAAGACCGACGATGATATCATCGCTCGAATCAGATTTTTTGACAATTTGAGGCAATTTACTCTTGAGATTGTTGAATTTCATCTCCATAGATTATACAACAATACCGCTTACGCTGACAAAGTTGCATATTTCATAGATTTATGTTATAATAGTATTATCTATTCTTTGCTTATCTGAGGACGGCTTTGATCCGGCGGATGCCAGCTGAGCTTGATTCTTCTTTGACAATCTTGAATTTCTTACCGTCTTCAAAGAGTTGCAGCGTGTGTTCGACGTGTGGGCCACCACATATTTCAAAGCTAAACGGCTTGTCGGCGCCATCGGCGATCATTTTGTAGACTTTGACCGTGTCACCGTAGCGATCGCCAAACTGACCAAGCGCGCCAAGTGGACCAGTTGCCTCTGGAGTTGGATACTCGGCAAAGCTAACTTTGAGATCACGTGAGATTTGTTCGTTGACAATGGTTTCGATCTGGACGATCTGCTCAGGCGTCACCTTCTCGGGATGAGAGAAATCAAAACGCAGTCGTTCCTCGGTGATGTTGCTACCGTGCTGCACGACGTGACCACCGAGTACATCACGAAGTGCCTGGTACATGAGATGAGTCGCGGTGTGGTATTTCTTGTGCTGCAATGTCTGCCCGCCAAGGCCACCTTTGAACGTGCCTTTAGCCGCGGTCTGGCTGCGAGCGCGCTGCTCGGCCATATGGCCATCAAACTGCGCACGCCAATCATCAGGCAAGTCATAGCCACGAGTAATGGCTTCTTCAGTACTGAGCTCAACCGGAAACCCATAGGTATCATAGAGCGTAAATAATGACGCGCCGCTCAGACCATCGGCAGACATTTTCTCCAGCTCTTTGAGACCTTTACGAAGCGTCTGTCGGAAGACTTTCTCTTCTTTGACAAGCACGGCGACGATTTCGTCACGATGCGCGGCGACTTCTGGAAAATCGTTGTGATATAGATCTGCAATGACCGGCACGATTTCCTCTAGGAAATTCTGTTCAATTCCAAGCTCGAAGCTATAGCGTACCGCCCGGCGGATCAGGCGACGCATGACATAGCCCTGCTCTTTATTGGACGGTACACAGCTATCAACTGCGAGGAATGTAGCAGCGCGTAGATGATCTGCGATGACACGCATACTTTCGGTATGATCCTCATATTTTTTCTTACTTAGTCTCTCGAGTTTCTCTATGATTGGCCACATGAGGCTAATCTTAAATACATCTGGATTATTCAGCTTGGCTGCCGCAATCCGCTCCAAGCCAGAACCTTGATCGACATTTCGTGAAGGTAATTTTTCAAATCCTTCACCACGTCGTATGTATTCCATGAACACGTTATTGCCAATCTCCATGAACCTGCCGCAGTCACATGCCGGGTGGCATAATTCGCCAAATTGCTGTTTCTCGCTATCGGTATGTTCTGAATCATCAAACCGATAAAACATCTCACTGCAAGGGCCGCCAGGTTCACCATCAAGCATCTCTGCGACACCTTTTCCTCGCCACCACCAGTTTTCATACCCATCGTAAAAGAAAATACGTTCTCCAGGCCTAATACCGCGTGAATAGCCGTTTTCAGATGAGCCAATATCTGCGGTTTTGGCATCAATCCCACGATCCTTAAATATCCCGACCAGCAAGTCTGCACTTTCAGTATCTTTCGGCAAATCAAATCTTTCGTCGCCGATAAAACACGTTGCATATATCTTGTTTATATCCAGATGGACGACGTCGAGCAAAAATTCGTACATCCATGGCAACTGTTCCTTTTTAAAATAATCACCCAAGCTCCAGTTGCCCAGCATTTCAAAAAATGTCGTATGACGATTGTCGCCGATGTCGTCGATATCTTGAGCGCGCAGGCACGTCTGGCTGTCAGCTATCCGCACGCCATCCGGGTGAGTTTCGCCGAGTAGATACGGGATCATCGGCTGCATGCCGCTACCAGTAAATAGCGTCGTCGGGTCGTCCTTGAGCACGATAGGTGCGCGGGGGATCACCATGTGACCACGGTCTTCAAAGAATTTTAAGTACGCTTTGCGGATATCTTGTGCATTCATATCTGTTGATTATACCAGATCAGTGCCGAATTTCAGATGTCAGGCCGCCCCACTCCACGACCGTGAAACCCCTACGCGTAAAGCTGGAAAGTTTTTGGGTCGGTAGTGATATCTTCGTGTCATAACCATCCATGTCGAGAAAAACACGCTTCACCGTATCGGGACGTGGCACAATACGAAGCGGTGCAAGTGTATCCATCTGCTCAGTCGTCAACCACGTCAGGCGAATGTATGGCTTGCTCGGGATCTTCGCGGCCCAAAAATCCATAAAATCAGCTGATTCTTTGGCGTTCAGCCCTTGCTCGGACAACTGACGACGTATCGTCGCCTCAGCATCGGCGCGCTTCACGACCGTACCAGAGGTAATCCCCGGATAGGAGCCGTAGCCCGTCCCTTCCCAAAACAGCGACTCATAGGTGCCACCTTGGTAAGCAAGCTTACCGCTTGGCTCAGCCCATACACTGCGCCAGCCGCCGACAGGATAGATCGGGTCGGATATACTCACATCGGCGCCCACTTGCACGTCAACTGATCGCGCGATCGTCGGGTAGAGATAGACAACCGGCTTGGCACATCCGCCAACCAGCCCGTAATGGTCTCGGACGTAGACGAGGTTCTCTCCAGCGGCATTCTTGATGATCATCAGTGCATGGTTGTCCCAGAAATCCGCCTCGGATACCGGCGTACCCCTGACAAGTTGCGCCTCATCGAAGGCTTTTTGAGCCAAGGTCGAGGCGTGATCTTTGAGCGAATAGACCGTACGCCCTGTGTCAGTTTTGCCAATCGCGATCAGATCACTATCTTTCAAGACACTACTCCTCGTCACTGCAGCTTGATTGCCGCCACAGCCACGTGCGACCGCATGGATACGATCAAACTGAGTGCTACCGTCATAGTTCTTGACGGTTGGAATCGTACCGTTATCGAAGGTGTATTTCTCCAGAGACTCGTTATTGGGGGCGTATTTTACATTAACTGTCGTGCCGATTGGCATATGTATCTCGTAGCCAATATTTGTGAGCTTCGTATCGAGATATTCTCGCTCTGCGCGGTAGAGAGCACTCTTACCAAGATCGAGAATCTTTGTCCTCGTCACGTCATTCGAATCAGATGTGACCCTAGAATCGAGATACTCTTCGGCCGTCACCGCCTCACCATCATCCATCGCAATACTCAGAGGGATACTGAGCGAATCGTAGTGTGTCGATGTATCGACAACAATCCCTTTACTCTCGGCGACATAACCCGATAGCCACCCTTGATGGTTATCATAATACTTCTGAGTTGACTGCGGATAGGCTATGACGGCAACGCTACCATCGGGGCGTTTCTCAAATAGAAGATAGAACGGCCCCCCGGGTTCATCTGATGACACGACAACCATAATGATAGTATTACCCGCTCGACTCCCGACTTCTTTATATGCGGGCTTCATCTGTTGCATCATCTCGTCAATCTTGCTCGCGTCGTATTGCAACTTCTCGTAATAGTCTCTGTATTCTGTCTGTATCCATCCCTGAGGGCTCATATCTTTGGGTGATGCTAGCCATGTTTCACCAGTTGTCGGCGTGATGAATCGCTGGAGGCTTGGATCGACAAGCGCCTCTTTGCTCGGTGTTTTAACGGTAGTATCCGGAGTTGGTGTCACCGTGACATTTTGCTGCTTTTTTGTCCCGACGAAATACCACGCGAGCAGCGCCACGATAGCGACGAGCGCGACGACACCTATGATAATGAGTCGTTTTTTTCGAGACATCGGAGCTTTGACAGCCTTGGCCGTACTCTCTACCACTGGAGCAACCTCGTCATTTAGCGAAGTCTTATCGGCGTCATCTTTCATACGCGGTCCTATTGTCCTTGGCCTGGGATATTTTTCTTGACGTCGTCAAATTTGTTCTGGAGGTCGTCGACTTGCTTGTTTGCTTGATCGACAAATTTATCGTCAGCGTCGCCGGGTATCATACCCGTCACTGCCTTGGCCTGCGCCTGGACATCATCGATCGTTTTTTCGACTTTGTCCGCTGATTTAAACAAACCTTTGATAGAGTCTAGTAGTCCCATGATTGCGCCTCCTTATTATCAAGCATTATTATACTCTTACTATACTCGGAATGTTACCAATTACTGAGTTACGCTGGCAGGGACAACATTGACCGTTACCACCTTTTCGCTCGTGCCATATTTACCCGTACAAGATAAACGAAATGTATATTGCTTTGGTTCGCTAAGGCGGCCCGTACTCGCGCTACCCATTAACGTCTTGCCGCCTTCCCAGTCGCCACTCGAAAGACACTGTGCGTCCTCACCTGAAACCGACCAGTTCAGCACGCTGTACTGACCAACAACTTGCTGCTCCGGCTCCACCGACAAGGTTATTAAAGGAGGAGAGCCTTGAGCTCCAGCAGTCACGACCGGCTGAGAGTCGCTTGCGGGTATTGCGTCGGGGAAAAATATTCCCTTAGAGAATATAACTCCCATGATGACAAAAGAAGTTATAAGCACTACACCAACTATCCTTTTTATCCACATATCCCCTCCATATTTACATTGAAAACTCTTCACTATGTATGCTAGTAGCCGGGACCCCTCTCTGTTTAATCTGCAATTTTAAGGCTTTCATCATGGCCGGGGGGCCACAGATGTAAACATCGCGGCCTACCAGACTGCCCGAAGCACGTTCGATAAAATCCACATCCAATAAAGCGCCCTGCTCATCACCAACGAACGGGATGATGCGTATAGTATCTTTCCTCGTGATCATCTCATCATACAGTAACCGCCAATCAATGATCTCACTCCTCGTCTTCACTGAATAAAACAGATACACTCTGTACCCGATCGGCGGTAGTTCTTTAATCATCGAGATAAACGGCGTGATACCTATCCCGCCTGCTATCCAAACCTGATCCCTGTTTTCATAGTTCGTGTAGCTAAACTTACCATATGCACCTTCAATCTCTGCAACCGTACCAGGCTGCACCATTAGAAGTTTGCTCGTATAATCTCCCAATGATTTTATCGAAAGCTGAATACCGGAGTCTATGGTGGGTGCGGACGACACCGAAAAAGGATGCCACTCTTTACTTATCCCCGCACTATGTATGAAGCGTAAAAATACAAACTGTCCTGGTTTGTATTTCAGCATACGATCAGCGGGCGTAAGATATATCCTGATCACGCCCGATCCAAGGTCAAGCACTTGATCTACGGTAAATCGATATTTTCTGATAAGAATTTTGCCCATAAGCGATCGGTAAATAAATGCTATAAAACCAATCACCACCATACCAAGCATGTACCAGCGTAGTAGCATATCATCACTCGTGTCACTCTGAATAAAGAATATATGGAGAGCAATCATCAAAAAAACAAGACCGAGAAACCTATGTGTTATTAACCATAATCTATAGGGCAACTTAATAAATATCGTGACGAGTAAAAGACCAACCATGAGCCATAGTGCAATAATACCCATGAAAATCGCCCACCCATCAAGGACTACGGCATGCATTACATTAGAACTGTCAAATAGTGCAGTCCATGGCATCAAATCACCGGGCAACAGGAACAACGCCGCATCTCTCATACTGCTCTCTGCGCGCATCAACGCCAGCCCAAGTGGGTGCAAAAGCGTAAAGATAAGCGAGAGGCTGCCTACGATGTGGTGCGTTATATATACTCGGTTTAGACCATCGAATAACCACTCAAATATACGGAGACGCGTCATAAGTACAAGGCTAAGAGCGTAGAGCACCGTTCCGGCAAGGCCGGCAATAAGACCAACGTTCTCCATGGCTTGTCCAGGGGTCAACCACATATCACCTATCTGAATATGCCACCAAAGGTACACGGGGAATACCGTCAGAGCGATGATCACCGCCCAACCTAATAGAAATCCTAATCTAAAGCTGATTGTGATTCTTTGTCTGTTAGTATTTTGCATCTTAAGTTTGTGATATATTTATCTATTTTTGTTAATGTAAAACGTCGATAACCAAAGGCACCGTCCTGTCCCAACCGGTATCAACATATAAAAGGGGTGTCGCAACAGTCGACGGTACAGCAAATGTTATCTGTCCACTTACCGTCTCGCCTGGATCAATCTCTTGCGCTGGTATCGGATTTTTCGCATGTACCGACATGCGTAGTGCACTATATGTACCCTCTTCACTACGAACATAGAGATTATTGACCGGTATGAAATGCTGTCGCGAGGTAGTTGTATTTTTGACAGTAACATCCATAGCTAGTATCTTTTGCGCCTCGCTGACAGGAAATACTGGGTCGCTGTCGTGCATCGCCACGTTGCGCACCTGAGCTTGCATCGCCCCATTACCCGCAAGCTGTAGTGACGTCGTCCACCCCGGGTAGACCGTTACTCCCGTATTTTGGCTAAAGACCGGTGCTCCATATAGAAAGATCTTGGCAAGAATAATTGTATTGAGCACCACGATAGTCGTTATACCCAGGACAAATGCTGCAAATAGCAAACTGTGCTCGTGTCGAAATTTTTTAAATCGGTCATTGACACCTGGCTTACGAAATTTGAATATGTTACGTATCGCATGTTTAGTCATTGTAACTCCTTATCGTTATGGTTTTGACGCGTCATAGTATCCAACCCTATACCCTATCAATGCACTTAGCGATGTATTGTTGATTGTATCTGACCTATGAGCAAAAGTTGGATTGGCGCGCTTATCTTTATAGCCTGATATACTCGCCGACCCTCGTAGGATTGCGTTAATATCGTGGTTACAAGTTGCGGCCGCATTCTCCAGCGTCGACGTCGATCCCGATAAAATACCACCTTTGTGGACAGGGGAGTAGCTGGTGATATTTATCACCCAAGTATTGTTCCATGCCCAGCAGTTGCCGACTGAGGCATGGGCTGCCAAATCGCTCCTGCCATAACACGGCGTCATGCCTGAACAATACACGGGTGCGGGGTTAACAGTTAGATTGACTGATCTTGTACCAGTACCTCCACTATTCGCGCATGTCAGTGTATAGGTATATGTTCCAGTCGTCTTAGCCCCGGTACTCTGCGACCCACTTGATGCTTTCGAGCCCGTCCAGCTACCACCTGCTGTACAGCTCGTCGGGTTATTTGTAACGCTCCAGGTTAGTGTGGCGGATGCTCCTGACAAAATAGTACTCGGGCTAATCGATAAACTTACGGCAGGAGCAACTACTACTGGTATACTGGCTGATACAACCACAGCAACGGTGACCGTCTCAGAACCTCCTGCATTAGCACACGTCAATGAATAGCTCTTGGTACCAGTAGCCGAAAGTGCACCAGTATTCTGCGACCCACTTGATGCTTTCGAGCCCGTCCAGCTACCACCTGCTGTACAGCTCGTCGGGTTATTTGTAACGCTCCAGTTCAGTGTGGCGGCGCCTCCAACCGTGACGCTACTTGGTGAGGCCGTCAAAGTAACCTTGGGGCGCAGTGCCACACTACCGGTACCGGTTGTCTGTGTCACGGGAGGTTGCGTTACTGTCTGAACCGGCGGCGGCGAGCCAGCTGGTTGATTACCCTGGGGTACTGCTCCTCCAACAGCTACGGTGGTTATAGCAAAACTCGTCCCGGTCTTCGTTGAGCACGTCAGGGTAAATACATAAACCTGTACCTTATCTAATACTGCCGTCTCCTCGGTACCCTGTGATGATTTGTCACCCGACCAATCATCACTTGCAATACATCGCGATGTATTATCAGATACACTCCACGTCAATGATGCTTTTTCTCCCGTACTCACCGTAGGTTTGTCGGTGGAAAGAGTTACTACGGGAACTATTACTACCTCTGTTTGCCCTTCTCGGGCCACGAGTTGGGAAGCGGTGTCATCTCTTATCGTAATATTATTATCGATGCCGTATTTATTACGAAAATCTTGATTGTTCATCAACAGACTAATCGTTGCTATCGCAATCATACTAATAATTGTGACTATCGAAGTAAGCGCAACGATTATCTGCGTTAACCGTACGCCTCTTGGCATGCTTTTTATAGGAATACTTATAATTACAGGTTTCGACATCTAAAATTGAAACCGCTTAGTATTTACGATTATCATAAGTAATATCATATCATATATTAAGGATCGGTAAGACGCGACGATTTACCTTAGGCCGAGACGTCGACACCCCTCTACTCGTTGACCGTGAGAAGAATATTTTATCATCGAACGTCCCTTGTCGAACTCTATGGCATAACGTAATATTGTCGCAATAACTGTTAGTAAATGAATTTTACGATATTTCATTGACTAATCATAAGCGATTTGCTATATTGCAAATTGATAACGATACGAACTGAGAGCCCGTATCGAGAGGCAAAAAGTAAAAATAAATACGGAGAGTTAAAATGAGAAGGTCACGTACACAAATCCCCAAGGCAATAATTAGTGGTTTGTCTTTTGTAGTACTTGCTGCTGCAATAACGCTCGGCGTTATATATATAAATAGCAACTCAGTAAAGGCAACAACAGTATCATTCTCGTTCGGATCTGGAGGTGACCACGGCAATCACGCGGACGCCCAGAGCGTGTTCGAAGCAGCCGGACTGTCTGGTATTGATTTCTTCCAAACAAACGGAGACTTGAGCTACCTTGATAGTCCCACCAGTAATACTGCTACTGCGACAACAGAGTGGTGCTCAATGGTCAATAGTAAGTTAGGGTCTATCCCGTTCTTGACGCTTAACGGCAATCATGAAGAGCCAGGGGCTCACACAGGTCTTGACGGGGATAACATTGACGATGTGATCGCTCCAGGCTGCTTGCCAAAACCAGCCTCGATGAATGTGGTGGAATCACCAAACAAGACAGGTACGCTCGGTACGACCCCTACAAACTATGGAAGAGAGTACTACTACGATTATCCGGCAGTAAATCCAATCGCCCGATTTATCGCCGTTTCTGCTGACATCAAAACGTATGTCGGTGGCGACTATGACTATACTGTCGGCAGCTCCCACTACAACTGGGTGCAAGCACGTGTGCAAGAAGCAAAGTTATCTGGTATGTGGGTTGTGGTCATAAACCACACGCCAACTATGAACACGGGTGGCTCGCACGGAGGAACTGACTACTCCACCGTCACGCCACTTTTTAATATGCTCATCGATGAAAACGTCGACTTAATCTTGTCAGGACACGAGCATAACTACCAGCGTTCGAAACAAATCGGTGGCGCAAGCTGTGACTACGTTTTTAACACATATAGCTCAAGCTGTATGGCAAATAGCAGCACCAGTAGCTACACTGCAGGCAATGGCCCGATCATTGTTATTACTGGCTCTACCGGCGGTAATTACACCACAGGGGATGGCAATATGGTAGCTATTAACAGCAGCGACCCTGATTATCCGTATTTTGCGGCAACCATGGGCTATGGATCTCCGAATGCCACTAAAGGCTTCTCGAAGTTTGATGTCACCGATACAAGTATCACTGGACATTTCGTGCCGGGCGTCGGCCAAACTGGAGGTTTTACTGACACCTTCACTATCACCCGACCCGACACCACTGCTCCAACCGTCACTCTAGATACACCTTCAGCTGGTACTGTCAGTGGAACGGTCAGCATGACCGCTACCGCCAGTGATGCAGTCGGAGTAACCAAAGTCGAATTCTACCAGGGTGCAACGAAGCTCGGTGAAGACTTGTCATCACCATACGCCTACAGCTGGGACAGCACGACAGTTGCCAATGGCAACTACAGCCTAACCGCCAAAGCATTAGACGCAGCCGGTAATATCGGGACGAGTAATACGGTATATGTGACGGTGAGTAATGGTAGCGGTGCCACACCCGTGACTAGCTTTACGATGGCAGGTCCGAGTAGCTCTTCTATCACATTTACGACATCCGGACAGTGTAGTAGTATCACCTCTCATACCATAGCCGACACTACCAAAGCACCATCAGGCCAGACATTACTTGTCGGCGCAGAATTCTCGCTATCATGCGCAGCCGCGAGTAACACCGCAACTATCGTAATAGGACTTGGCGCGAGCTATGATACCTCAAAGCTTCGTGTTCATAAACTTGCAGGGACAACATTGACCGATATCACATCGCTTGTCACGTTTGGCACCTCTGGTGGTTATACCACCGTCTCATACACAGTGACTGACGGAGGATTCGGTGACGAGGACTCATCATCAAATGCTATCATCGATGACCCAATATATGTCACAAATGTTGCGGGTGTCTCTACAGTCAACACTACTACGCTTGCCAACACAGGCATAGATAGCATCCTACTGATATCGGTCGCGGTCGGCATGATCGGATTTGGTCTGATCGGCGCCCTAACCATTGGATACAAACGGGTAAATCGTTAACT
This sequence comes from Saccharimonadales bacterium (SeqCode), assembly GCA_049291395.1. Lineage (GTDB taxonomy): Bacteria > Patescibacteriota > Saccharimonadia > Saccharimonadales > Saccharimonadaceae > JAPUDQ01. The sequence goes on from JBATPJ010000022.1 coordinate 17,125, forward strand.
ACGAAATCTATCCTGAGACAATCCCACCGCCCAGTACCGTATCATCTCTATATATAACTACAGACTGGCCTGGCGCCACGGCACGTTCCGGCTCGTCAAGGTGCAGGATGCCTTGACCGAAGGTCGCTGGCAATAATCGGCCCTGATGCCTCATGCGTACGGTGACAGATTCCTTGCCCCTTGGAGGACGTCCATTGACCCAATGTAACGCACCGAGTGTTACGCGAGACCGCCACAAAGCAAGATCATTAAGGTTGCGGCTGACAATCACAGTATTTTTAGCCATATCTTTGTCGACGACGTAGTACGGCAAGCCGCCGCCGACGTTCAGCCCATGACGCTGACCGATCGTATAATAGATCGCTCCTTCGTGGTGCCCGACGACCGCGCCAGTCTCTTTGTCGATGATCTCACCTGGCTCCGTCTCGACATATTGACCCAAAAATTCTTTGATACCGACCGAACCAACGAAGCAAATGCCCTGGCTGTCCTTTTTGCGAGCCGTCGCTAGCCCACGTCGCTCCGCAATCACCCTGACCTCTGTCTTTTCCAGCTCACCGAGTGGAAATAGCGTCTTTGACAACGCCTCACTCGTCATCCGGTACAGAAAATACGTCTGATCCTTGGCCTCATCCTTCGGACGCTGCAGTACGCATCCTTCTTCCCCCATCCCTCTTCCCTCTTCCCTCTGGCAACGTGCATAATGCCCCGTCGCAATCATCTCCGCCCCGTCCGCCAGCGCCGTCTCGAGAAACAGTTTGAATTTCACCTCTTGGTTGCACATGATGTCAGGATTGGGCGTTCGTCCGGCCTGATACTCGGCGATCATATAGTCGACCACACGCTGTTTGTACTCAGTCTGAAAGTCATAGACCTTAAACGGAATCCCGAGCTGCACCGCCACGCGCTTGGCATCCATCAGATCATCAGCCCACGGGCATTTCATCCCGGGCAAATCCTTAGTCCAGTTTTTCATATAAATTCCGGTCACGTCGTAGCCTTGATCGACCAGCAACGCCGCCGTCACCGACGAATCAACACCACCGCTCATCCCGACGAACACTTTGGTCACAGTATCGTCCCAAATGTCACGTAAAATATCAAGATCTTGACGAGTTCACTAAATGCCAGCCACAGTCCACTCGGTGTCGCCCACCACCATTCACCCCATTGGCGATCATGTGCCACCGGATGATTGATGATCTCGACATCACTGCCGAGGCGAGCGCGAAATTCAAGTGAGGCCCGTTTCTGATGATAAGCACTCGTCACGAGGATAATGCGTTTGATGTTGTTGTCATGGATAAAAAGCCCGGTATTCACGGCATTTTCAGCAGTCGTCTGCGAGAATTCTTCGATAGATATGTCTGATTCGGGTACACCAAGTCCGAGCGCGTATTTCTTCATGGCGAGTGCATTACTAAGGCCAGTCTTGTCGGCAGCCGCACCCGAAAAGATCAGGCGATTGCCCCAGCCTTCTTTGTAGAGCTTGATCGCCTCACCCGTCCGAGCGGTCGTATCGCCACCACTGATCGCTACGATCGCATCAGCCGCGGCACAAGTACCGGGCTGTGGTTTTGCACAGTCTTTGAGATCGTCTGGACCGAGGTATGATGGTACGACAAATATCACCAGCCCCGCGATGACAGCCATGCTACCGACAATCATCCGGATCATAGCCCACGCTCCTGCTTGATGACATCTGTGATGATCTGACAGGCTCGTTCGATTTCGCCTGCCGTCGTCTGACGTCCAAGGCTAAGTCGCAAACTGCCATCAGCCAGCTCATCGCTCATCCCGATAGCCGTGAGGACATGTGACCGAGTACTGCTCCGGGCGGCACACGCCGAACCAGTCGCCGCCATGACACCGCGATCATCGAGGGCAAATACTGCCCTCTCACCGTCGAGATCAGGTATCGAGACGTGAAGTATGTGTGATACGCGCTGCTTCGGATGACCATTCACGACGACACCAGGTATAGCGTCCTCGATACAGCGCTGTAGCTGATCACGAAGGTGAGCTAGTCGTCGGCTTTCTTCGCCGCGTTTGGCTACGGCGAACGATAGCGCTTCGGCAAATCCAACCGCTCCGGCGACGTTCTCCGTACCGGCGCGCAAGCCGTTTTCCTGGCCGCCACCATCGATCAACGGGCGAAGCTGCATACCAGCTCGCATCCAGAGCAATCCAACCTGCTTCGGACCATAACATTTGCCCGCACTGAGTGTCATCATATCCACCCCGAGCCGAGAGACGGAGATATCGAGCAGCCCCGCCGCCTGCGAGGCATCAGTATGCAACCATAGTGGCAGACCTACCCCGCGAGCCCGACGATCCTGCCTGATCTGCTCAACCAGCTGCGCGATCGCTCTCAGAGGCTGGACGGTACCGAGCTCGTTGTTGGCGTAGCCGATGCTGATGAGTGTAACATCATCAGTGATCACGGCTTTCACGGCCGCCTCAGTGACATAGCCACGATGATCCGCTTCGATCCATAGACCGCCCAGTCGCTTTACCGTCTCGATGACGGCGCTATGCTCGATACGACTTGTCGCGACGCGGCCTCCGTATTGTCCGATCGCACCAGTGATAGCGAGGTTGATCGACTCAGTCGAGCCAGCCGTCAGGATAATTTCTTGAGATTTGGCGCCGATCGCCATCGCGAGACGATGACGGGCCTGCTCGAGATCAGCACGCACAGCGCGCGCCGCATCGTACATCGCCGAAGGATTGTAGTACTGACTCGTTAGATACGGCTCCATAGCCGCAAAAACCCGCTGGTCAAGCGGGGTCGCAGCAGCATAATCGAGATATATTTCCGTCCCACTCATATAGACATTGTAACATTTGGCGCCGAGCTTGGCAGCGTCGTGAGCAGCTCGCCAGTCGCGGGGTCACGCTTGTAGATACCTCTCATCACTTGTTCGTAGTACAAACGTACCGCAACGCCAAAATTCTGCATCTCGTCAGCATCGAGATAGCCGTAGTTGCCGCCATCATAGGATTTCAGGATACCATTCGGATGTACTTCGTAGCGAGTCGTCCGTTCTTGATCTTTGCCCTGCTCGTTTTTCCACTGTTCATACCAGATCCAGGTATGGTCATCCAGACAAAAGAATTCCCGTCGATGCCCGCGAGGAACCGGCCCAAACAAATAGCGACCGATGTCCGACTCTAGCTCGATCAGCTCACGCTCGGTCAGCGATTTGAGTGGTCGGGTATCCATGTCCTTTGGCGAACCAGTGAGGAGTGTGATGGCTTTTTGGAAGAGGCTCATTATAGTGGTCCTTATGCGGCCTTATTCGTGATCGCATCGATATAGCTGACAGGCTGGGCATTGACCTCTTTACGAGCAAAGTCGATCATCCGTCCGACACCGAGAAACTGCGCAGGGGTTGTATAGCCTTCAGGATTGCTCACTTTTTTCTCGCCGATAGGGACAGAAGCCGTATCACGAGCCATTGATCGAGCATCGTCTGCAAGCCCCCGATTTATCTCACCACCTTGGTTACGCCAGTTAGCCATTGTCTGATTGAGCTCTTTCGAGCTCTCTGTCACGCCCCCGAGATTATTAGCAGCTGTTTCATCATAGAGCCGCCCGATATTGTGTAGGGCTTGATCTTTTTCGTTGATATAGAGTGTCCCATCTTTGTCTGGTGTCATTACGACAAGATTAGCACTATTAGTATTAGTACTCATGGTCTTGTCCAGACTCGCCTGCAGGTCTCGTTCGAGCGCATAGTTCGATGAAGTACCACCCGGGTAGGATGGAATTTGAAAAGCAATGTTAGATGCGGTACGCTGTGCCACTGGTCAATCTCTCCACATATTATCGTTGGTGGTGTTTGATTGGTTGTGTTTATTTGAGAGTAAATAGATGCGTTGCACTAGCTTCCGTTGCGCGCGAGAGCTCCTGGAGATTGATAGACTGGAGATTCGCTATATGTCCGGCAACGTGCTCTAATAGTGCTGGCTCGTTCACTTTACCACGATGGGGCACTGGTGTCAAGTACGGCGCATCTGTTTCGAGCAGCATTTTGTCGGTCGGAATAGCCCTATAAAGATCTTGTTTGTCACGTGCAAACGTCGCGATACCATTGACCCCGATATACAGGTTTCTTGATAGCGCCACTTCGAGCGTCTTGGGGCTGTCCGTAAAGCTATGCAACACGCCTCTCACCCCAGGGAAATTATCCAGTATCGGCCAGAAATCATCAAACGCCTCGCGCACATGGAACGAAACCGGCAGATCATAATCCCGCGCCAACTGTAGCTGCTCCTCGAGAGCCTGTATCTGCACCTCGCGCGGCGAATGCGTGTAATAGTAATCCAGCCCGATCTCGCCGATGCCAACGATGCGCCCCGTGACACTTCCTTCACCCTGTCGTGCCTCGTGACTCGTGACTCGTGTCTCGCTCCGCCCCTCAATCATCCCTCGTAGTTCACCCAGCTGAGCACCCTCCCGTGCCGTCTCATGCGGATGCACCCCGACCACCGCCCAGGCATTCGCGTGAGTACTGGCAAATTGCATCGCCTCACGTGATGATTTGAGATCGGTCCCAACCACCAGCAACCTCGTCACTCCTGCCTCCATCGCCCGCTGATAAGCGCCCTCGGCCTCCGGGTAGTCCTCTTCGTGGATGTGGCAATGTGTATCGGTAAATGTCATATCAGTATTGTAACAAATCGTCATCATATCTTAGTGTATAGTTGACACTATGTTTGTCACATGCTAGCCTGGTAGGTAAGGTGTATATGACACACTAACTAAGGAGGCACTATGACAGAACGACAATCCGCTATCATCGCCGAACTCGGCGTCCAACCATCCATCGAGCCACTCCACGAGTTCGAGCGACGAGTCGATTTCCTGGCCGCCTACCTGGCCCACACCGGGCTCCGTGGGTTCACCCTCGGCATCTCGGGCGGGCAAGATTCACTCCTCGCGGGACTGATCGCTCAGCGTGCCGTCGAGCTTCGTCGTCGTCAAGGATTTGATGCGGAATTTCACGCTATATTACTTCCCTATGGCATCCAGGCCGACCGCGCTGACGCCGAACTGGCCATCACGACGATCGCACCGGACGCCGTCCATGATATCGATATCAAACCGACAGTCGATGCGCTCAGGGCATCATATAGCACCGCGCTTGGCGAACCTCTTCCTGACCCCGACGGAGGCAATGTCAAAGCTCGCGCCCGCATGACGGTACAGTATGCTGTGGCGGGACACCGTAGACTACTCGTCATCGGCACCGACCATGCAGCCGAAGCGGTCACGGGATTCTTCACAAAATTCGGCGATGGCGGCGCAGACGTCATCCCTCTTTCTGGCCTCACCAAACGCCAAGGCCGCGCCATCTTACGAGCTCTCAATGTCCCAGAACTATTCACAACCAAACCACCAACCGCCGATCTCCTTGACAAGAAACCTGGCCAAACTGACGAGGATGAGCTCGGATTAACATACGATCAGCTCGATGATTATCTCGAAGGCCGCTCTGTCGATCCCGATATCGCCGCTCAGATAGAGGCACGCTATGACTCTACCTGGCACAAACGTAGCCTACCCGTGGCATACCGCCGATCATAACCATTGGCAAAATGCTCTCGACCGAGTAGACTTGTTGTATGAAGTACACCTCGCCCTATACACCACCGACTCTCACGATCGACGCTGTCATATTCCAGATACAAAGCAACGTTCTGGAAGTCTTACTACTCCGTCGACCAGATGACCCATTCAAGGGCGAGTGGGCACTACCGGGCGGATATAGCGCCGCTGGTGAGACGACGACTAGTTCCCTGCACCGTATTGTCCTCCAGAAGACCGGTGTCGACACCGAGAAAGACCTCAGTTACATCGAGCAACTCTACACCTTCGATACAGTTGACCGCGACCCTCGCGGACATGCCGTCTCGGTCTCATATCTCGGCTGTGGCCGCGACATCACTGTCCGCAACACCAACCCCGATGTGACATTTCTCGCTGTCGATAGCCTACCGAAGCTAGCATATGACCATGCCAATATCATCCGCTACGCGCACGAGCGGCTCATCGCCAAGCTCACGTACACCAACGCTGTATCGGCGTTTTTGCCGCGACGGTTTACCCTCAGTCAGTTACAGGCAACCTATGAGATCATCTTTGGTCGCGAGTTTGACAAACGCAATTTCCGCAAAAAATTCCTCAGCCTCGAGCTCATCCACGAGACGACCGAGATGTGGCGCGAAGGCGCCCACCGCCCCGCCCGCCTCTACGAGTTCAATAGCAAAAAGCTCGAGAGTTTATCACGAAGCTTTGACTAGTTTCGTACATAATAACCCTAGGCCCCAATCCATATCACAATAAAAACCGAGGTTAATTCCTCGGCGAGTTATGATTTCAGTATAATGTTGTGATGCGTACGGTCGCTTGCATGGTAGGTTTCTCTACACCATGCAAGCGACCGTCTTTTGCGAATGAAGGTGATAAACTCCGGTAAGAAAGTCTACCGTCACTCGATCAGATCATACGCATCTTCATGGTTTCACTCAGCTGCCAAAGCCGCCAAGTACCACCTTGCTGAACGAGCCCGCCGTCTGGCTGGCTCGCACTGCCGACTGAGAGATGACCTGTGCAGCCCGACGGATCTCCGACGCGCTGTTGCCAGGCGTCATGACGAACTTGCCGGAAATGCCCATGGAGTCGAAGACAGCCCGGAAGTCCGTGCTGCCGTCATCGATCCCCATCGCCATGACCAAGAACTGCTCCGTGCGGAGCAACTCCTCGGCCAACAGCCTGACATCGCGTGCCCGCAGTCGCGACCCGTAGTCGGCGCCATCGGAGATGATGACGACGACGCCACGTACCGCAACGCCGCCGTTCTCGAACTCCTCGACCTTGAGCTTCAGCGCCTCGAGGGCACTGTGAGTCCGGTCGTAGAGAGGGGTGCAACCCATCGCCCGGTAGTTGGACGAGTCAAGCCGCGGCGCGTTCTCGAGTGCGACGTAGGGGAAGAGCCTACCGGCGTTGAGCTGCCAGCAATCTGCCACGATCGTCGCCGCCGACTTAGAGCCAAGCAAGGCCTCCTGGATGAGGTTGAAAGCCGTACGAACGTTGTCCTCGTTGCCGGCACTCGAGATCGATGAGCTGTCGTCGACGATGACAGACAACACAAAGGTCTCGGCGGTGGTGATGTCGTCGAGGGTGATCTCACCCAGTCCTGCTTGGATAGCCGGACCGAGAGTATCGCCAGGCAGTTGTGCTCCCTGGGAGGTTCCGAATGCAAAAGTGCTCATGGCTGGTCCTTTCATGGTTGTGTACGGAAATGAGCAATTGGTATAAGGGGAGAAATTCCCCCTCACTGCGGAAACTCAGGCCAGGTCTCGATGGGGTCCGTCGAACGCACGATGTGCATGCCTGCCGCACGGAACCGATCGAACGCCGCGTCAGCGTCCGGCCCGTAGTCATAGACAACGTTGCCGGACGGGTCCTTGACGACAATGGATGTCGTGCAGTCCTCGAGCAAGTAGATTTTGCTCGCCAACGCCGGATCCACCGCCACCACCTCGCGCAGGAGATCATCGATCGTCCATGCGACGCAGTGGCTCTTGGCCTGACCGGTGATGATGAGAGCATCGAACTCCATCAGCTTCTTGAACAAGCTGACGTTGCGCGCCACCGGGGTGCCGTCGAACAGCTCCGTGACCTCAGGTCCGAGGATGGAGTAGTTCTCGACCAACGGGTGAGTACCCTTGACCTCGATGCCCGGCTGCGCGCCGCGCACCATGCCATGAAATGCCATGGCCTCCGCGAGACCGCTGACCAGCGAATGGCCCTTGTCCCCGATCATGCCGTGGAAGGGCCAGATAGTGAGCTGGTAGCGGCCGGCTGCCTCAAGCGCCGCCGTGTAGTGCTCGAGATGACGGCGCGCAGCCGTCAGGTCGAACCTCGGTGCATCGGCGCGGAGCGCCGACACCATTAGCGGACTCGGCAGCCACCGCCCTTGGATGACATCGTCATGCGACACCATCGTGAACGGAGCAGGATGGTTGCCCTGCTGATCGACCAGAAAGGTCGGGTGGAAGACGGCGAAGGCACGGTGCGTGTCGAGCGTGGCGTAGATCTTGGTGATCCGGCCAAGGTTTGCGTAGAGCCACTCGACCGTTCGCACGCTGTCGTCGACCGCACCGTTGCCGGACATGCCAGCGACGTAGAGCTCGCCATCCGGGTGACAGAAGGTGTTTTGCGCATCGATGATGAGCACGCCGACCCTGACCTGATCGCGGGCCGCCGCCGTAACGCGGTTGTCGCGTCGGTAGTCGCCCGCTGCGGCCAGCAGGCCACCGTAGTTGATCCACCGGGCGTCGTTGACGACGCCGAGCGAGTCGTAGAAGGTGGGAAGTGGGTAGTTCATTGTCGTACCTTTCTCGAGGTTGGTTTCACATCTGAAGGAGTGTGATGGAGCGGTTGGTGACGGCATAGATGCCGCCAGTGGCTGGCACCAGGTAGGTACCAGCATCGACAAACCCAGCAGTGTCGGGAAACTCGCGTTCCACCACCACTGCTCCAGCCTGCACGCCGACGCGAATCATGCCGTCGTCCGTCGCTACAAAAAGCGACGAGCCGCTTGGCATTGCACCGCGCACTGTGCGTGCGAGCCAATGATCTTCATCGGCTGCGACATCAAGCGACGCCACAACTTCGCCTTTCGACGAGACGACATCACAACGATGGCGCAGCGTACCATGCTGCTGATACACCAAAACGAGCCAGGCATGAGACGACGAGAACACACATGTCGCATCGATCAGCTGACCGGGTATCGGTGCAATCGTGACACGATCGTTAATTCCCGGCCGATCTGGTCGGAATACAAACCCACGTGTCAGTGCTCCGACTTGGTAGAAGCCCAAGCCGAAGTGATCACCCGTCCAGACTAGGGTCTGGTCAGGGAGTACTTCACCGATAACCATCGGCGCAAATCCACCGGGCGCAAGGAGCTGTCCTCCACTCACCCATACGCGTGCTGTGCCGCTGGCGTCATACACTGGCAAACGATCCCGGTAGGTGTCGACGGCCTGGCGGTTGGTTTCCCGTCCACCAGTCAGTGTCACCAGCCGGTGATCCTTGGCAGCGATCGTCTCGTTACCGTGCAATCGGAACCGCACGGACGTCGCATCCGCCGCAGACATCACCTGTCGGCCTCCTTCCCGATAGATCGCTCCGTTCTCTTGGTAGAGAAACCTGAGCGTTCCGTCCTGAAAGGCTGCTTGCAGGATATGGCCTACTGTCCGGAAAATGACTCGAGCCGTCACTTGGCCGCGAATTGTCTCGATCGGCAGTGGCGCACCAGGCAATGCACACATTGGGCACCGATTCCTAGCATGCGTGAACCCGCATCGCATACACGTCGTCCAGCGCATCGCGTCAAGTATTTGCAGCGGAAATTCATCTCGCCGGTCATGCTCAAACACACGCTCCATCAGACTGCGCAGCTCATCGGGTAATACATCGAGACTCAGAGCCGGCCTCGGGTATATGACCTCTGGGTGATTCACCGTAATACGGTTCAAAACCCGATCATCGTGTTGTAGCTTCGCACCGTGTGCCGGTCGATGCACTCCACCGTACGGCCCCACGTAGAGAAATGACTGCAGCAGCATCACAAAGTATGCATACCAGTCACTCATTTCATCGTGAGGACGGACAAGCCGAAGTGCATCTGGCGCACAGCGCAGAGGGTCAACAAAACGAGTCGTAAACGTCTGGCATGTAAATCCGCCAAACTGCATACTGTCCGCGTCAACCAACCGCAGTTGCTTGCCATCAGTCAGCACGTTGAGATCATTGAAGTCACCGATCACAACACGGCTCCGATGGAGCCGACCCACGATGCGGTGAAGTTGCCTAAACACCGCGATCACTTGGTTGCCGTCGATACCTGAGCTGTCACGGTAATCACGCTGACCAAGGCGCATGAGTACCTCCATGCCGTCGACGTAGGGCATCGTATACCCGACGATACTGCCAGAGTTGTCATGCGCCAACTCACGCGGCGCGACAACCTCGATCGACAACTGTCGCGGGAACTCCGGGAGTTTGCGCTGCTGTTCGTCGAGTCGTTGTCTTGCGCCCAGTTTGGCAGCCGCCATGCCCTGAAAATCCGCATGCGACGGCGCCTTGTAGAGCTTGAGCACGGTAGTTGGATCGAGACGATAGATGTCCGCCTCTCCGCCAGTACCGATGATCGCGCTCGGCTTCAATGTCACTCTCTTGCCAGCGATATTGACAGTCGGCATTGGGTCACCCCCTCTCTCGTCGTCCGACGATAATTGTCGTATCGTCATGCAGCAACCCAGGGTTTGGGTTGCTGCGAGGCCAATCACGAGCCGCCATTTTGAGATGGCGCGACAGCAATTCAGGGTTGCCCGAAAAGTATCGATCACTCCGCCAGAAATCATCCAGCGGAGGGACTACTGACGTAAGACCAGGCATCTCAGTTCCTTCACGGTCGATGTAGTCATCAACCCCGTCAGTTCCGATAAGCCACGTGTCTACGTCGTCAGTCGCCAGCTCGGCAATTGGTTCAAGCACGATCAACCCTGGGTCGATACCTATCCGACCCTCAAGCAAACCGTAACCAAGATAAGGCGGCATGTTGTCCGGAAACGGACCAAGCCGCTCCACCTCGCCATTTATGGCAATGATGCCATCACCTAGAGCAAATGCTGTCGTGACAACAGGCGTCATCATCATACCGACCAGAGTGAAGAGGAAATGATCCTCAACAAATGGACGGTAGTCAGAGCCACACATACCTGCGATCGTGTCGAGCCGTGCCAGAACTTGTCGCTGTGCACGCGCCCAGTTAATCCCACGACCTGATAGGTACTGCTCACGCAGATTGTCGGCCAAGAGCATGCTCCCAAGTCGCGCGCCTATCTCACTGAATCGGCCGCTCCCGCATCCATCAGCCACCACCGCAATCGTGAGCTTCTCAGTTCGCTGGAGAACCCATGCATCCTGATAGTTACGCCCCGTCTCGCGGTGATCACGACCGATGGTACTGCCAGCTGCTATCGCAAACGGCGACATCGTTATCACCTCTCTTGTTTATCGTATGATCTGATTGTTAATGCGCGAGGAGCGTTTTCGTGCTCTCTTCATTCGCCGCGACCGTCTGCCAAACGACAGCGATCTGCAACCGTACGGATGTTTGGTTGTTAGTGTCAATATAACACTAAGTATATTCCTTTGTCTATAGTATTTTTAAAATATCACAATAACTAAATCCGATTACGCCATCAATTCCCTAATATACCTAGCTCCTCGTGCGCGATGATATCGTCGGTAATCAGACAATGAGTATAGATGAAAGGCCCAGGTGAACCCTACCCTACCTCGTACATCCAATTAATATTAGTGTTGACAATACAATATCTATATTTATACTTAGTGTATATATTACATTAAGTAAGGAGCTCCCATGAGTGAACTAGCGATACCTCGAACATACGGCGACATCGTCACGATCAATGTCGACCCACAAAATGATTTTATGCCGGGCGGTGCTCTGGCGGTCAAAGACGGTGACCAGGTCGTCCCTACCCTCAACGCGTTGAACGACTGGACGAGGAAGCATCGCGGCAGCCTGGTCTTTACTCGTGATTGGCACCCGGACGGGACAGCGCATTTTACAACCAACGGCGGACCGTGGCAGCCACACTGTCGACAGTACCGGGCCGGGGCGGCCTTTCACGATGACCTCAGGATCGAGCCAGATCGTGGCGACACGATTGCCAGTAAAGGCATGAGCTACGATGACGATGGATACTCTGGGTATCTCGCGCAGATTGATACTGGTCGTCTGGTCGATATCGTCGCCGATTTGCCACCTAGTGAGCGAACCGTCGCTGCGGCAATCGACAGGATGATCCAGACCGAGCGGACCCGGCGCTTTGCGATCATCGTCGGTGGCCTCGCTACTGATTACTGTGTACTCGCAACAGCCCGCGATGCGATAGAGCGCACTGATCCGTACCGTCATCCCGATGGTAGCCGGACGGTCGATGTTATCATCGCGACTGATGCGGTGCGGGCTGTCGATATCCAACCTGGCGATGGCGACCGCGCGATCGCAGCACTCATCGAAGCCGGTGCGCTCGCCATGACCTCACAGGAGATCATCAGCGGCAGCGTATTGAGCGAAAGGAGCAAGCGATGACTGAGCATGATAATCCCTTTCTATCACGAGGACTCGACTATTACAAAGCAACGATGAGTCAAGTAGAGTTCGAGAAGACCCCTGATGAGACCGTGACCTTTGCGCTCAAAAACCGGAGCCCGCAGCGCCTATCAGACTACTGCAGCCCTGATGAACTCCGCGCCAGACTAGACGAGCTCCGTGGCGGCTGGCGGCCCGAAGAAATCGCCTATTTGGCTAGTCTCGTAAACCAAGTTGACGCAGCAGCTCAGTTTCGCCCAGAATTCCTCGACTACTTGCTCGACAGCGAACTACCTCCGGTCGAAATCAATCTCGACGAGCGTGGCGATCTCAGCGTCCGAACGACCGGCCCTGCCCCACTCGTCACATTCTGGGAGACGGTGATCATGAGCGAGATAAATGAGATCTACTTCCGCAACAAATGTGCGCAAACCGGCACGTCACTTGATGAACTATACGCCGAGGGCGACCGTCGGCTCGATGCCAAAATCGCCCGTTTGCAGCTGCGACCTGATATACGATTTTCCGACTTCGGAACTCGACGACGCTTCAGCTATGAGTGGCAGCAACATGTCATCGAACGACTCGCCCGCGAGCTACCGGACAACTTCACAGGGACCAGCAATATCTACCTAGCGCATACACTCGGTCTCAAACCGATCGGTACTTTCGCGCACGAACTCCCTATGATCTATGCCGGGCTAGCCGATGGCGATGGCGATCCGCCACTATATGGCCATCACCGCGTGCTCGATGATTGGCAGTCGATCTATCGTGGCGATCTCTCGACAGCCCTCACCGACACATTTGGTAGTGAGTTTTTCTTCGATGACGTCGATCCGGAGCATATCGCACAGTGGCAGGCTCTCCGTCATGATAGTGGCGACCCATTTGATTTTGGTGAGCGAGTGATCGAGGTGTACGAACGACACGATATCGACCCGACGACCAAGACGATTGTCTTTAGTGACGGGCTTGATATCGATCAAATCATTGCCCTGGCAGATTATTTTAACGGCAAGATCCAGCTCATGTTTGGCTGGGGCACGACACTGACCAATGACCTCGGTCTAACACCAAATAATTTCGTGATGAAAGCAGTTGCCGTCAATAATATCCCGACGGTCAAACTCAGTGACGTCGAAGGTAAGCACACCGGACCGCCCGAAGTAGTCGAGCGATATATTGAGGCCGTAAAAACAGTCCGTGCTATGGGAGCGTCGGCATGGCAAGCCCTCTGCCGTGAAGCCGACCAACGACGCGCCGAAGCTGCGGCGCAGAGAGAACAACTCTGGCATGACGGACCGAATTATACGGCCGATGCTGTCATCATCAACGGCGATAGAGTACGACTCATCTGGCGGGCGAAGGACCAGATGTGGGCACTGCCCGGCGGATTTGTCGATGAGAGCGAAGACTCACTGTCGGCCGCACGCCGTGAGGCCATGGAAGAATGCCACGCCCTCCTGAACACCGGCGACTTAGTGTATCGTGGGAGAGTTGACGACCCCAGAACATCGCGGACACGATGGATCGAGACGGACGCCTATCTCTTCTTGACCGAACAAGAAGACGGCCAAGCCGGCGATGATGCGAATGATATTTGCTGGGCTCAGCTCGATAATCTACCGCCGCTCTATGGATCGCATCGAGAAATTATTGCGCAGGCTGTTGCGGAGCTGGCGCGACGACAGGAGCTGGTGAGACATGAGGATCAGTGGTATGCAGGTATTTCTTTGGAAACAGCACACCCTCGTACGGTGTGATGACGCCACCTTCGAAGATTTTGGTGATGGCAGCGGCGGTCGTCGGCATGAACGGCGTTAGTAGCTCGGCGATCTGCTGCAGTGTGCCGACAGCATGGAGCAGTATCTCTTCGAGATGACCGACTGAGTCAGGATCAGTATCCTTACGCTTGGCGACTTCCCATGGCTTGACGTCTTCGAGGTATTGGTTGAGTGAACGAATCGTCACCCAGACAGCATCGAGCGCTTTGTTGAACTCCAGATCGTGCATCGCATCGTGATAGGCCTGACTGTCATGCTCGGCTTTGACGCCCTCACCGATGACGCCGGCCTGATAGCGGTTGACCATGGCGACGACACGCTGGACGAGGTTGCCGAGTTCGTTGCTGAGCTCAGTATTGTAGGCAGTCTCAAATTTTTCCCAGGTGAAATCACCGTCGTCGAGTGTCGGAATATGACGTGAGAAGTAGTAACGGAACCCGTCGACGCCGTAGTTCTCGATGACCTCCATCGGATCGACGACATTGCCGATCGATTTGCTCATCTTGACGCCGCCCGAGCCGATATGGCCATGAACCAGCAATTTTTTCGGCAGCGGTAAATCAAGCCCGATCAACATCGCCGGCCAGATAGCCGCGTGAAAACGCAGGATGTCTTTGCCAACCACTTGGATATCGGCTGGCCAGTATTCTTGCCAGGTTGGGTCGTCTGGGTAGCCAATCACCGTGATGTAGTTACTGAGCGCATCGATCCAGACATACATCACCTGACTGTCATCGCCGGGCACTGGTACACCCCAACTAAGGCTCTTTTTGGGCCGTGAGATACTGATGTCTTGCAGGCCACTATCGAGCAAACTACGAAATTCGTTCTCGCGAAACTTCGGCACGATCTCAAATTTGTGTGCATCGAGCGCAGCGCGAATCTGCTCGGTGAAGCTACTCAGTTTAAAATAATAATTGTCTTCGCTGAGCCGGGTATATGGCTGCTGATGATCAGGGCAGACGCCGTTGTTTGCCTGGGCCTCCTTGTCGGTGACGAAGCTTTCACATCCGTTGCAATACCAGCCCTCGTAGGTGCCTTTGTAGATGTAGGGTAATAGTTTTTGCCAGATGTACTGGACTGAGCTGACATGGTGCGCGTCGGTCGTGCGGACAAAATCGGTGTACTGCACGCCGAGCGCGGTGATGAAATCTTTGAAGTTCACATGTGACTGATCGACGTATTGTTGCGGTGTTAAGCCAGCTTCGACGGCTTTGGCAGCATTTTTGTTGCCATGCTCATCGGTACCGGCTTGAAATTTTACTTCCTGACCATTGGCCCGATGATATCGCGCCCAGATATCGGCGATCAGATAATCAAGGGCATGACCGATGTGCGGTTTGCCGTTTACATACGGAATAGCGGTCGTGATATAGAGTTTCTTGCTCATTACCTTCTATTGTATCAGATAATCACCTACAGGGTCAGACCCTATAGATTTATCCCGCGAAAATATCTTTCAGCGCGGCAAGTTCATCTCGACGATCACGATATTCATTGAGAAACGCCCTATAATCACCTACTTCTGGCAAGCGATCAGTGTAGACCCAAGCAAGTCTCTTCTCGCCGGTATAGTAGCCAAGGCTGGACCATCTCCACGCTTCATAATCTTTTGGATTCATATGAATATACCTGCTGATATGCGTAAATTGAGCATCATTTGTCATGCGTACTGCTCGATATCGTTGCTGTAAAACAGTCCCGACATGGCCGTACTTCTTGTTGAAATACATGCTATAGGCGACACAGACCGACTTCATAAGATTGGCCATGCCATTTTTGGATTTTTGTTGGAGCAGCAAATGAAAGTGGTTTGGCATAAGGCAATATGCGAGTAAGCTAACATCATCAGCATACGAGACATATTTGACGCCATTTGGCTTCTTTGCGGCTTCGTGGCTCAAATACCTCTCGAGCAATTCAAGAAATTTCTGATAATCTTGCGTGTCGTGAAATATCCTGCTTTTTGAAACCCCGCGGTTATACACATGATAGTAACCGTCCTCAACGTATTCTTTGATAGCGTTCTTTGCTGGCATGTATCCAGTATACCCAATGCCCAGTTAATTACCTACAGGGTCAGACCCTATAGGTATTAGCATTGCGGCGAGCATTTGTCGGCCTTGGCGGTCAGGACGATCGAGCTCGGTTGCCGCTCGGTGCGAGTAGTAGCGCTCGTCGGTATAGGTGTTGACAGGACTGATATCGATGGCTGATTGTGGTACACCAAGTCGCTCGAACCGTTCCCTGTTGTGACCGGGGATATCGATGTGGATCTTGCCATCGTCGCGCACCCGCATAAAATTTGTCCAGTGATCTAGATGGGGCGGATCAAAATAGTCCATGACATCGTGATCTGACTTCAGACTTGGGCTCATCCAGACATGCCAATCGCGCGGGTCAGACCCGAGTTCATCGGCCACGCGGATGGCAAATTCTTCGATGAGTCCAGCTACGCTGGAATGGCGACCAAGATGCAATACGCCGAGCATGCCGGCCACCGGATCGTAGACCACTGTCGCGATACAATCCGCCACGGGTAGCGTGATCGTCTTGCCGTGCACAGTCGTAAAGAGGGCGTCACTTTTAATCGCACCGACTGCACTTTCATCGACCCTCTCTATGTGCGTATAGGTATTATCCGACAGATACGTTACAAAGACTTTTGCGCGACCACTACTCTCAAAGCCATGGGCTCGCAGAAATTTCTCAGCGTTTGCCTCATGCTCTGGCAACGACGGTCTCCCGCCGCCCGCCGCAATCGAGCCATCTTCCACACTCGAAAAGGCAATTTTCACGCCAGGTTCAAAATCATGGACCGGTTTGTAAGTCTTCATAGTATTTATATTATCATTGGAATTGGTATGAGCCGGGATTTCTCCCGGCTCATACGCCCTTCGTCGGCTACCACTCGATGCGGGCGGCGTCACGCGCCTCTTCCCTGGCCGCTTCCTCTGCGTCGAAGATGGCGTCATGGACGAACTTGTCCGTCCAGCCAGCAGCGACGACCATGATGATCATGCCGATAGCGGCACAAACACCATCAACACCCGACAGGCCACCCTGATTCATGTCCTGATCCGCCATCGCGATCAGGACGATGAAGTTGGCGGCGTAGACCGCCGACATCATCGGACTACCTGGCAGTTGCAGGTAGCGAGCGTTCAGGTACTGCTTGGCCCGCTCCAGCGATTGCCCACCCATTCCAGCGAGCTCACCGAAGTGAATTGCGCACACCAGGCAGCTGATGGCCGTCAGAAGCGAACAGATGATCATGCCGATTGCAAAACCGCTCATGAACTTACCTTTTCTATGGATGGAAGTGACGTTAAAGGACGTATATTCTATATATTATCATTAATATAGAAAGCTGTCAATGTTTGCCATTCTTGTATGGTTAGTCCTTGTGCACGGGCATCGGGAGAGATACCGGCGCGGACGAGAAGAGCTTCGACAGCAGTTTTGTCGAGGTCGAGGCCACCAGCAAGCGAGCTACGGAGCATTTTGCGGCGAGCTGAATAGCCAGCTTTGACGACACGGAAGAATTCTTTTTCTTGGTCGGCCGGTACTAATGGTTGATCACGGCGGCGCAGTATGACCACTTGGCTATCGACTTTGGGTGATGGTGTGAAGGCATCGCGCAGTACCACGGGGCCAAGGCTCACTTCGTGATAGACCTGGGCTGATACCGATAGCATACTCATCTCCCCCGGACCGGCTGCCAGTCGCTCGGCAACTTCTTTTTGGACGAGTAGTACCGCCATACGTGGCCTGAGAGGCCCTTCAGACACTTTACGAACGATTTTGTTTGTGATGTAGTATGGAATATTGCCCACGACCACAAAGTCATCAGGCAGCCCCGAGAAGTCGTAGGAAAGAATATCATGATGCACCACCGTGAGACGCTTACCCGGAAATTGACCTGGCAGCTTGCGAGCCAGCTCGGCATCGTATTCTACCGCTATCACCTGCCCGGCGTGCGCCAGGAGGACACTGGTCAGTGTACCGAGTCCAGGACCGATCTCCAGTACCATATCATCAGTCGTCAGCTCAGCACAGTCAACAATCGCCTCGAGAATGAGGCGATCCCGGAGCCAGTGCTGACCGAGCGATTTGTCTGGCATCTAATGGCTCGCAAGGATGTTGTAGGCGTACTGGATACGTTTGCCCTCGACACAGATGCCGCATCGTTCATAGCCGTTTTGGAACGCAATCACCGATGCCTCAACCGTCGTTGACGCCTGGATCTGCGCTAGTACTTTCGAGTAGCCACCGCTGAGTTCTGACCAGAGGAAGTTCAGCTGCGTATCGATACTATATGGGTCGGGCAACGCGAGGAGTGCCGCCTTGCGACCGCCCGTCCACTGGGCTAGCCCATCACCAGTGGTGTTGAAACCGTGTTCCTGCATAAGATTGCCCATGATACCGGCAGCTTGTTCGCGCGTCAGGCCTTTGCCGATCAGAAATGCCCAGGTGATTGATTCGTTTTGGCTCGGTGTTGTGTAGGCACCTCTGAAACGAGTACCGATGACGATGACTTCTTTGACCGGCTCGACCGTTGTGACGTTGGCGATAACGTTACGTGAAATTTCCTTGCCGCCCTTCATCTCAATCTCATAGGTGACGTTTTTCTTGCCGTCCGAGCCCGTTGATCTTACCTCGCGTACACCGTAATCTTTGTCGGCATCTTTGATCTCATCAGTCGTTTTCGGGATAATTTCTTCTTGGGTCACCGTCTGCTTGCCGTCACGCCATACGACGATCGACATACCGGCAACGAGCGGCGTCGAATCAGGCACCGACTGGCCGTCTTCACGACCGAGCGTGACACCTTTTTCGCGCAGCATGGCACCGACCGTCATGGCCTGTGAACGCGCTTCAAAAGATTTGCCGTAGAGAGACAGCTGGAACACCGTGGCGCGATCGACTGATAGGCGTAGTCCGGCCCCGCCTTCGGATAGAGGGCTTTGGGCGAGAGAAAATGTCGTCGTATCTTCAGGATAGAGCGGTGCCTCAACACTGGCTAGGATCTCTTTGGGGCTTTGTTTGGCCGTCAGAACCTGCGTCTTCACGCCTTTGTCCTCGATGATAACAGAGCGTGCTCGGTAGATGTTGACAGCGTAGCTTTTGGCTTGCAAAGACGTATTGAGTGCGGGCTCGACCGTATCGACAGACTCGATCACAATATTTTGCTCACGTAGTGCATCGCCGATTGTTGTCCTCGTCGTAATAAATGTCTTCTCCTCACCTTGGTCGTAGACAGTCACCAGTCGTTGGTCGCCAACCGGATTAGGGTCGACGGCCGTCACTTGGCGGGATAGCATGACAAGTCCAAAAATCGACAATACAGCACAAATCGCCCAGACCCCGTATCGGGTATGAGCTCTCTTTAGAACACCATTTGTATGTTGTTTACTCACGGGCAGTGGTCATAATTATAGCAATTTTACTAATCTCGGGCAAACCGCTCATACTCACGGGCGATAACCGCTCGCGTCAATGGCCCGATATCAATCGGAAGATCATCTATATTGTACCATTTTCTATCAATAATTTCAATACTATGGAACCACGACAATGGTTTGAGCTGTTTTTCGGTCGAGGTCACGGCATAGATCACGAGATCGCAACGGAGTGGATAGTGTGCGGGCAATGTCGTCAGATATGATAGCCCTTTTCGATCGATCGTCAGCCCTGTCTCTTCGTAAACCTCTCGGACAGCAGCCCGCGATGGCGCTTCACCTCTCTCGACACCACCGCCTGGCAGTGACCATTCCTGATTACTAAACCAACTTTTGACGAGTAACACTTCATCGCCGCGGCGTATCTCGACCCTCACGCGAGGACCCCTCGGAGCGAGGACGGCCAGCAGTGGTTTTGTCACCACGTAGAGCACTCGGCCCATCTTTCGCAGTGGGGTCATGAGATTTTCTCCAGGGGTGCAAAGGCGACATTGAGTTTCTTGACACCTTTGCCGCGGAACGCCACCGTGACGACAGTGCCATCGATATGCGTCACCACGCCGGTGCCGAAGACGCTGTGCTTGACCCCGTCACCTGCCACAAGATCCAGCATAGCTTCGTGATCATACTCAATCCGAGGCTCGTTATCATACGACGACAGCCTCGTGCCGCTCATAGCCGGCGCGATCTCGCTGACTTCGATCTCACTCAAAAACCTCGACGGTGGATTGTGCTGCGTACTGCCAAAAATCATGCGGCTACTGGCTGAGCTCAGGTAAAGTTCTTCGCGGGCCCTGGTCATACCGACATAGCAGAGACGCCGCTCTTCTTCCATCTGCTCGGTATCGTAGAGCGCCCGAGTATGCGGGAAAATTGTCTCTTCCATGCCGATCATGAAGACCACGGGGAATTCAAGGCCTTTGGCGGCATGCAATGTCATCAGCGTGATGGCATCCTGAGTGAGATTGGCAGTATCGAGATCAGAGATCAGCGATATTTCCTCCAAGTACCCCGCGACATCGAGATCATTACGCTCCCTTGCGTCGCTGACCAGCTCGCGGACGTTGGCCTGGCGATCTTCGGCTTGTGGCGTACCGTCATCGAGAAAATCAAGATAGTTGAAGCGTTTGATGATCAACTCGATCATATCGGCAAGGTTCGTCGTACTCATCTCGGCTTGTAACTTGCCAAGTGCCTCACCGAGCTCGGCAAGCGCTGTCTTGGCCCGTGGTGTTAGGCCTGTACAGAGATCGACGGCATTCATCGCCTCGATGAGATTCATCGAAGTCTGTGCTTGCCAGTCGAGGAATTTTTCGACACTGGTCGCGCCGAGCCCGCGTGTCGGGACATTGACGATACGAGCAAAACTCGGCCGATCACTCGGCTGATAGAGCAGCCGCAGGTACGCAATGATATCTTTGATCTCTTTGCGGTCGTAAAACCGTGTCCCACCGACGATTCGGTACGGCACGCCGTAGCGGATACACATCTCCTCCATGGCGCGCGACTGGGCGTTTGTCCGGTAGAGGACGGCGTATTCACCGTAGCGCCGAGCGCCAAGATCAACAGCGCTTTTGATACGCGTAACGACACTTTCGGCCTCGTGAAGCTCTGAGCCGACGTACATGATCTGCACTGGTAGGCCACCGCTTTTGTCGGTCATGAGTTTTTTGTCGGTACGGTTGTGGTTCTTAGTGATGACGTTGTGCGCGGCATCCAGGATTGGCTTGGTACTGCGATAATTTTGCTCAAGTTTGACGACAACCGCCCCTGGGTAATCCCGCTCAAAGTTCAAGATGTTGGTAAAATCAGCCCCGCGCCAGCTATAGATTGACTGCCAGTCATCACCGACCACGCAGATATTTTTGGCATCGCCCGTCAGTAGCTTGATGAGACGATACTGGGCGGCGTTGGTATCCTGATACTCGTCTATCATGATGTAGGCAAACCGTTTTTGCCAGACCGCCAGTAGCTCATCCGAGCTTCTCAGTAGCCGGACAGCCTCAGCGATCAGATCATCAAAATCAAGCGCTGCCGTGGACTGACGTAGCCGCTCATAGGTCGGGAAGACGTCGGCGGCAGCCTTTTGCATCGGCAGTTTTGCCAGACTAGCGTACTCTGCGGCGCTCACGAGGTCGTTTTTCGCGGTGCTGATCTGCGAAGCGATACCGCGTGGGGTGAATGATTTTTCAGATATGCCGCGTTGTTTCATGGCTTGTTTCACGAGACTCAGCCGATCAGCCTCGTCGAGGATAATGAAATTACGCGGAATCCCGATATGCTCACCATCAAACCGAAGCATCCGGACGCAGATACTGTGAAATGTCCCCATCCAGGGCATAAATGAGCGACTGTCGGCACTCTGACCGGTCATATGGGCGAGACGTTCTCGCATCTCGCGGGCGGCTTTGTTTGTGAAAGTCACGGCGAGGATCGCACCACTCGGTACACCAGCTTCGAGTAGCCGTGCGATGCGGTGCGTCAATGTCTTGGTTTTGCCCGAACCAGCACCCGCCAAGATCAATAGCGGACCGTCTTCGTGTAAGACGGCTGATTTTTGAGCATTATTAAGACCAGTAACAAATGATTGATCCATCCTATCTATTGTAGCTGATTCTGACTATTGCTGACCGTATAGAAAATACAACACGCCGAGAGCGGCACCGACCAGGAAGAGAATGACAACGATCATGGCCCAGAGCGTCTTGGACGACTTTGGTTTGACTCCGGCAAGCGGCTGATGGTACGAATTGGCATCGAAGACCGGGTGCGACTCTTGGTCGGTCTTGTCATCGGCTGATACGCTGGCAATAGCACTTGGCTGGCTCGCGACAGCGGCGGCACTAGCCTCGGTAGATCCATTACTTGTCGATGTCTCATCTGACGTCTCGCCGACTGTTTCATTAGCTTCTACTGCCATGACATCAGGAGCAAATTCGCGGGGTGTCTGTACGGAATCCTGTTCGCCGGTCGGAACTATCTCAGCTTTTGTCTCAGTTTCACTCGGAGTATCACTAGCTGTAGTCAATGATGCGTTATCAGATGCCTGAGCGTTGAGTGGTCGTTTCTCAACTGGCACATCAGGGATAAATGGTGTCGAGATGTCTTTGGTTTCTGCTGCGGGCTCGTCAGTGACAGCCTCGTCGGTCGATGTGGCCGGAGCTGATTCGGCAGCAATTTGCTCAGATGTCGATGGTTCTTCGACTTCTTCAGTCAGTTGCAGTTCAGTAGGCGCTTCAGGAGCGGCTGGTTCTTCATTAGCCGGAATCTCTGCTGAGAAATCACTCGACGGCGCAATCGTGACGCCACTACGAGTCGGCATCGGCTTTTGCTCAGACGCTGCCACCGCAGACGGATGGACCATGTCCATAAATCGACCGCGTTTCGGAGGAGTATTTGGGGAAACGGCAGCTGGATGGTCGACAGCGCTACTCTCTTCCTTCAGGGCCTCACTCGGAGCAGCTTCTACACTTGCATCATCCTGAGACGGAGTCTCATCGGCGTGCTCATCTACTGATGAATTCCGTTCCTCGTCGGAAGAAACCGGAGCCGGTACGTCATCAGCAGGTTGATCACTGGCTATGTCATCATTTGTCGAGTCTGGTGTCGATGGTTCATCCGTAGCAGTAACGATCATAGGGACTTCAGGCAAATCTTCCACGACTACCGTCTCAGATGCCTGATCGTCAGATGATGTCGCCGAGGCGGAATCGTCAGATGCCGCATCAGGAGCGAAGGTATCAGACCCTTGGTCGCTCAGATCATCGACTACAGCTTGCTGCGTATCCGCTGCAACTATGGGATCAGTAACCGGCTCAACCGGCGGCGGCGACGTGGTCGACGTATCGGCAGTATCTCCATCATTTTTGGTCTTGGTGAGTACTGAGCTCACTGCGCGGTCTAATTCGTCAAAGTCAAAATCTTTCATGTTTCCCCACCCTACTCACTACTACTATTGTCGTTATGCTTATTATGCGCCAGCGCCACGATCTTGGCAAATACTTTCGGCGTCAGACTCGCGCCACCGACAAGGAGACCATCGATCCGCTTCACCGACAAGTACTGGTCAGTGTTGTCATCGTTGACGCTACCACCGTAGAGGATGCGAAGTGAAGCGGCCGCATCTTCACCGTAGAGGGCAGCGACTTGCTTATGGATCACGTTTGCTACCTGCTCAGCATCTTCGGCGCTCGCATTTTTGCCGGTACCGATCGCCCAGACTGGTTCGTACGCGATCGCAATCTGCTCTATCTCCTCTGATGTGACGTTCGCAAGACCGCTGACTAACTGATCATGAATGACATGCTTTGTCTCACTATCGAGTCGTTGTTGTGTCGTTTCTCCGACGCAGAGTATCGGTTTGATATGATTGCGGATCGCCGCCTGGACCTTAGCCCGGATGTCAGTCTCCGTCTCGCCAAAGATATGACGACGCTCAGAGTGACCGATGAGCACATAATCCACTACGCCACGAAGCTGCGTAGCTGAAACTTCACCGGTATAAGCACCCTCATCACGCCAGTAACAGTTTTGAGCTCCGAGCTTAAACTGGCGTCGATTGATCTGCAAACTCAGTGACTGGATCGTCAGCATCGTTGGACACAGGACGACCTCGACATCGTGATGCGTCGGAACATCTGCCGCCAATTTATGAAGTAATAAACTCGCGTCATGGACGTTCTTATGCATTTTCCAGTTGGCGACGATGAGTTTTTTGCGATCCGTCATAATTCTTACGCTTAGTGTATCCTATTTGCCCCTCAGGCGTCCATAAGTGATTCGATACCAGGTAGTTTTTCGCCGGCCATGAGCTCAATACTGGCGCCACCACCCGTCGAGACATGATCGAAGTTCGCGCCGTCGTGTCCATCCCAGTGCATGACAAAATCAGCCGTGTCACCACCGCCAACGACGCTCATGATCTCGTCTTTTTTCTCCGCCATCGCAAGAGCAATCCGGGCTGATCCGTGTGCAAAATTCGGCAGCTCAGCCATACCCATCGTGCCATTCCATATCACCGTCTTAGACCGGGCGACTGCGCTGCAGGCTCGTTCGATCGTCTCCGTCCCGATGTCGAGAATGATGTCATCAGCGGCAACACTCGTCACGTCGATGACACGACGCTCGGTGGTCTCGCTGATCTGCTTGGCAACGGCGACGTCGGCTGGTAGCTGGATGAAACTATCGACGTCCTCGGTCTTCTGGCTGGCGGCTTCGTAGATACGCCCGACGACTTCATCAAGTCCATCTTCGGTCTTGCTGGCGCCGATCGGAAAGCCTCGGAATTTCAAAAACGTATTGGCCATCGCCCCACCGATGATGATATGGTCAGCAAGCACGACGAATTTTTCGATCACCGCGATCTTGTCGCTGATCTTAGCCCCACCCAGAATTGCTGTCAGCGGCCGTTTGGGATCGTCCATCGCCGCTGTGATCATCCGGTATTCTTTCTCGACGAGCAGCCCAGCCACGCTCGGCAGAAAATGCGTGATTGCTTCCGTGCTGGCATGTGCGCGGTGCACGACGCCGAACCCATCTTGCACAAAATATTCTGCGCCGCTATTTTTTGCGAGCGCACGTGCAAATTCGCGGTCGTTCTCTTCTTCCTCGGCA
>JBATPJ010000023.1:0-33634 GCA_049291395.1 Saccharimonadales bacterium (SeqCode)
ATATCGTCATCGTCATCGACGAGCTGGCCGACCTGATGATGATCGCTGCGCGCGACGTCGAGGCCCTGATCGTCCGCCTGGCCCAAAAAGCCCGTGCCGTCGGTGTCCATCTGGTGCTCGCGACTCAGCGACCAAGTGTCGATGTCATCACCGGCCTCATCAAAGCCAACGTACCGGCGCGTATCGCCTTCACGGTGGCCAGCCAGGTAGATTCGCGCACTATTCTCGACCAGATCGGTGCCGAAAAACTCCTCGGCCAGGGTGATATGCTGCTGCTGACCCCAAGTATGAGCAAGCCCAAACGTATCCAGGGCGCCTGGGTGACCGACGATGAGGTCAATAAGATTACGGATCATCTGCGCATGCAGCGCCCACCGCAGTACGATGACGAGATCGTCGCGCAGCCTGTCCAGCTCAACGGCAAAGGTGGCGTCGTCATGGACTTTGACGGTGGTGGCGATGACGATATGTTCCGCGATGCTGTCCGGGTCGTCGTCGACAGTCGCAAGGCCTCGACCTCACTCCTACAGCGCAAACTCCGCATCGGCTATGGCCGTGCCGCTCGTATCATGGAAGAGATGGAAGAGCAGGGTATCATCGGCCCGGCTGACGGCGCTCGCCCTCGTGATGTCCTCCTCACTAGCATGGCTGACCTCGGTGGTGGCGACGATGATGCCGGTGATGAGACGGACGAATTTGGCATCCCACGGTAGATCTGTTGCCTCGACGCACCCGTGATCAGAATGATGTTTATGTATTGATTATTGGGCGACGGGGGAGTATACCAGTACTCAAGGATATATAACACAAAAATAGTATGAATAATGTTAACGTCCTTAACCCCCGCCTTGATGTACTGCCGCATCAGCCTGATATGATTGACCACATTGCCGCAGAGAATGCCCAGAAGGCCGCTGATGCAGTCAGAGAACGCCTCCATACCCATAAAGCAGAAGAACTGATCAGGATTATCGATAAACTAGACGCCCAGTATGCGGGGCGTCGAGTCGGAAATACTATCCACGTCGGTGATGTTATCTATGAAGTGACGACATTTGCGACCCGTACCCCAGACTGGCGAGAGCTGGATGAGATATTTACGATCGAAACGATCTACGACCCTGGCCGTACTGAGCCACTTCAAAGATGTACGGTAGAGATGTTAGATCTCGGTGGCGGCAAGACAGTTGTCGTGCTCGATATGGACGGCTCGATATCCTTCACTCGTGAGGTTGTCGGTGAACCGATACAACTTGATGACGAATCAGCCTATGATACGATGCGTGATCTTGTCGTGCGAGCCGAAATGGCCGTCGGGGCGGATCAGATGCGTAGAGAAGCTGCGGCTCGTGATGGGCTCGACCCTCAGGCGTATAGTGACGTGGCCGACATGCACGCCCGCGGGCTACTGATAGCGGCCGGCTACCGCCAGCACCGCGACGCTGGTTTCGAGTAGACGCTGTCGGTCTTGACAAAACACGGTATTTTTGCTATTATCTAAATTAGTTGATATAAAACAAACAGGACCACCACTCGATGACTGATCATGACACACCCACGCCACAAGATATCGCATCATTACGCCCGCGTAATGATGGTGAAGTGCAGGATAGCACCGTAGAGCACCAAGACTCCATAACATTTTCTAAGCAACTTGCTGAATTCATGGCGACTGAGTTTGATCCACGTATGCAATCACCCGAATCATTTGTCGGCCAGTATGAGGCTCAATATAGAGCAATTCTGGGCGCACTTGAGGTGAAAGCGACACGTGACTATGCCGGCTTAGTTGGTTCGCACGCAGCGGCGATTGATGAAATTGTAGCGCACCGTGGACACGCCGACATGCTGGCGAAGCAGTCTCACATAACAGGATCGGCAATATACGCGGGCACGCAGCGCCAGTTCGAAATAACGAGCCAGATTATCGAGAAAGCTTCCGGGCAGTTTGAGCGCATATCTGACTATCTTGATCCCGGGGTCTGGGAGCTCGTCCAAGATAACGTCAGAACTTATGGCGTCAATAGCCAGAGTCTCGTTCCGGAGGCTATTGCTCTCGGGTCAAGCCAGGAAGCGCAGGCAGTAATGAGATGGAGTATCGGCAGACAATCTCCTGAGCGAAGTGGGTTTGATGACGATACCGATCGTGTGCCCGCGGCTCGCACACTTGGCCACAGGGTAGTTACTGTTACTCGGTCTTCTGTAGATTATCCATCGGCTACAACTGTAAGTGGTAGCCCTTGGGAATTTGCCGGTAGAGATGATGAGCGGCCACAATTACCGACTATCTCAGCACCTGCAGTCGTATCGACTCCTCAAGATGCTCCTCGTGAAGAACAGCCATTTCAGATACCTCCTGGAGAAAGCGCGAAAGAATTTCGAAAACGCGTCACTAATGAGGTACGAAAAGCTACCCGTCAGCACAAGGGATTGCGAGCCAAATTGGGTGCAGCCAAACGAGTTTTGAAAAATAACTAGCTAATAGTTGTTGCCTCAAGTTGTAAGATGTCGTAACCTCTGTTATAATACCTCCTACAATTAAACCTAACTGTGATAAGGGAGCTTATCACTCCGGGGAGTAATCTTCGGAACCATAGGAGGTACTCATGCGAGAATACGAGCTCGTTGTGGTGCTAAATCCTGATCTGGAAACAGACCTGGAGGCTGCACTCACAAAAATCCGCGCGATCGTCACTGATAACGGCGGAAAACTAACCAAAGAAGAGGCTTGGGGCAAAAAGCGCCTGGCATATCGGATCGCCAAAGAAGACTATGGTATCTACGTCGTCTTCGAGGCCGAGCTGCCAGCTGACGCTGTCGCGAAGGTGAACGGCACGCTCAACATCACCGAGGGTGTACTCAGGTTTCTCCTGACCAGCATCGACGTCAAAGCCCGCAAGGCTCTCGCCGACGCTGAAGCTGAGAAGGCTGAGAAGCGCGAAGAAGAATAGGAATTAGAATATGGAATGTAGAATATCGAATATAGCGGAATAGCCATATTCCATATACCATATTCTATATACCAAGTTTCGACTGAAAGGAGAAACGAGATGAAGGGGTTTAACAAGGTCATACTCATGGGTAACTTGACGCGGGATCCAGAGACGCGGACGACACCTGGTGGACAGTCCGTGACGCAGTTTAGTCTCGCAGTGAACCGCACGTGGAAGGGTGCCGACGGCCAGCAGCAAGAAGCAGTCAGCTTCATCGACTGTGTCGCCTGGGGCAAAGCCGGTGAGATCATCGCGCAGTACCTCGGCAAAGGCCGAGCCGTCCTGGTCAGCGGTCGTCTCGACCAGCGATCGTGGGAAGACAAAGAGACCGGCGGCAAACGCAGCAAGGTCGAAGTCGTCGTCGAAGATTTTAACTTCGTGGACGGGGGACAAAGTGGCGGTACGGGATCATTTGACGGTGGTAGCAAACCAGCGCCAGCCAAGAAGTCAGCAGCCGCCCCAGCCGAGAACATCGACGATCAGCCGATCGATCTCAGCGATATACCATTTTAACAATCACAAGAATGTAGAATTGAGAATATAGAATATAGCAGAATAATGACGCTATATTCAATATTCTACATACCATATACCAACTTTCGACTGAAAGGAGAAAGACATGGCACGCAGATTTAAGAAAGATATCCCAGTGTATTTTGACTACAAAGACGTCAAGACACTGCAACGGTTCGTCAACATGTACGGTGAGATCGAAGCCAGTGGCAAAACCGGCCTCAACCCTCGCCAACAGCGCCAGCTGAGCACCGCGATCAAACGCGCTCGGCACTTGGCGTTGATGCCGTTTGTAGCACAAGGATAAGCGACGTAGTCGCTCTAGAATATAGAATGTAGAATATTGAATATGGCGGAGCGCATCACTTCATTTCGTGACCTGAAGACGTGGCAAGAAGCTCAAGATCTTGCTGTTGAGATATACAAACTATCGGCAACGTTTCCGGATAGCGAAAAGTTTGGTCTTACAAACCAGGTGAGGCGTGCCGTCGTATCGGTTGGGTCAAATATTGCGGAGGGCTTTTCGCGTCAAACTGCAAAAGAAAAACTGCAGTTTTATCACATCGCAAAAGGCTCGTTAACTGAGGTGGAAAGTCAGATAGACCTCGCGACGAGGATCGGATATATCGATGCACCCTGTCTTGAAGCGGTTCTTCCGAGGATAGAGTATGTTGGTCGACTACTGACTGCGTTGATCAAAAATATTCCTCTGCGCTAAGCTATATACTATATTCCATATTCTATATACTAATTAACATCGGAGATTTTCCATGTACAATCCAACTGATCTCAAAAAAGGCACCGTCATCCAGCTCGATGGCCAGCCGTATCGCGTCATCGACTACAACCAAAAGGTGATGGGGCGGGGCGGGAGTATTGTGAATGTCAAAGTGCGCAATCTCATCACTGGTGCGGTGCTGCCGAAGACCTACAAGGGTCAGGACAAGATCGAATCAGCCGAGGTGGCGACGCGTACTGTGCAGTATCTTTATACTGACGGGACGGATTTTCACCTGATGGATCCGACGACATTTGATCAGTTCCAGATCGACGCTGAGACGATGGGCGACGCTCATAGGTATTTGCACGAAGGTGACGAAGTCGGGCTGCAATTTTTCGGTGAGCGCGTCATCAATGTCGAGCTACCAACTGCCGTCAGCCTCACCGTGACCTACGCCGAGACGGTAGTCAAAGGTGATACCACGAGCAGCGTACTCAAAGACGCCACGACGGATACCGGTCTGGTCGTCAAAGTGCCGGCTTTCATCAAGACCGACGACATTATCCGGGTCGATACCCGCGACGGAAGCTATCTCGAACGCCAAAAGTGATCGCGGTCTAGCGTATAATAAAGCTCATGCTGAGGCATGTAAAACACACAGCCCACCGGGTGCATCACCATATCAATCGTCATGCTCTCTGGTGGGTTGTTTTTTTGGTGTCGTCGTTGATCATCGCGCTGCAGCTACTCTATCCGCTGGACCGGGCGCTGCCCTTTTCGCGGCTCAATGGTCAGTCGGTGAGCCTGCAACCGTACGAGAAGCTGGCAGAGCGTATCGATCGGTATTTTGCGGAGAGTAACGTCACGCTTGCGGCGGGGGATAGTCTCAAGATCTCATTTGCGCCGGGCGAAGCGGGGATCCACCCCGACCTCGACATGACGGTGATGCGCCTGACTGATTATCCGGTGTGGCAGCGGCTGATACCACTGTCGATATTTTTTGTATGGCCAGATGTTCACTCGGTCGACGTGCAGGCGAGTGCTACGAAGCAGGAGGTATTTGTCGACACGGTATTGCCGAAGCTCAACACATTGCCACAAGACGCTGGCCTCTCGATCGTCGAGGGGAATTTGCAGATGAAAGATGATGTACCGGGGACCCTCGTGACGAAGGGTGATCTCCAGAAGGCGCTGGCATCGGCACGGTTTGGGTTGGTCACGACGACGATCGTGGTGCCGAGCGAGGCGCTGTCGGCAGAGAAACCGAGTAGCTATTTTGACGCCGTCAAGCATCAAGCCGAAGCAGTTATCGCGCTACCGATCACGATCGATGTCGAAGAGGAGGTGGTGACGCCGAGTCATAGCGATATCGCCAGCTGGCTCGCCGTGGGTGAGGATGATCACAAGCAAGCCATGCTGACGATCAACGATACGGCACTCGACGTTTATCTCAAGACGCTACAAGACAAGCACACTACTGCAGCGGGTCAGACGAATATCACCCGGGTCGATGGTCGTGAGACGGCGCGAGTCGAGGGTGTACCAGGCCGCACGATCGATGTTGCGAATCTCCGACAGCAGGTCGTGAGTACGCTACTGACGACGAAGGAACCGACTCTTAGTGCGCATTTTGTAGCAGTCGAGCCGACAGTGGTTATCAACCGCAAATATACGTCGTCTCAGGCTGGGTTGCAGGCATATGTCTCTGATCAGGCGGCGACACGCAACGTCCGTATCTCGGTGCAGCAGATCGGTGGCAGCGGCTGGAAGGCAGGGGCGCGCGAGACAGAGACAACGGTGAGTGCGAGCACCTACAAACTCTACGTTGCTTTGATGCTTTTTGACAAGATGGATCAGGGTGAGATCACGTGGGATACCCCGATCCTTGGTATGAGTACGCGGACGTGTTTTGAGCATATGATCGTCGCAAGTACGAACGCGTGCGCCGAGGAGTGGATACGACAGTTTGGCGCTCAAAATATCAACAATTTTATCTATAGCAAAGGCTTTAGCACCGGCACGAGCTTTACGAACCCGATCGCAAACCATACGACGACTGCCGATCTGACTCGCTATTTTCGTGGGCTTGATGAGGGGTGGCTGATGAGTAGTGAGTATCGACAGTATTTACTCGACGCGCTGAAACGGCATCATTATACGAAAGGCATCCCGAGTGGTAGCGCGGGCGAGGTGCACAACAAGGTTGGGTTTCTGTGGGACTATAGCAACGATTCGGCAGTTGTCTATCATCCGCGGGGTACCTATGTCATCGCGGTCATGACGAAAGGGTTGTCTTTCTATGCTATCGCTGGCATCACCCGTGAGATCGAAGCTATCATGTATCCGTGACGATAGATTGCGGATTGTCGACAACAGACTGTAGAATAGAGGTCATGAGAGTACGACTGGATAGTGAAATGTTTCGCCGCGGCCTGACAACGTCGCGATCGGCGGCAGAGAGCTGGATAAAGCTCGGCAAAGTCCGCGTCAACAGCTCACCGGTGTCAAAGCCCGGTGTTTTTGTCGATGAGAGTGCAGTGATCGAGCTCCTCGCAGAGGAGCGCTATGTCTCGAGAGCGGGGCTGAAGCTGGCCAGTGTCGCGGGGAAGTTTGGCGTTGATTTCCGGGACAAGATCGTGCTGGACGTCGGTAGTAGCACCGGTGGGTTTACTGATTATGCGCTGCAGCACGGCGCTCGGCGGGTTTATGCCGTCGATGTCGGGACTGATCAGCTGCATCCGAGTTTGCAGGGTGATCCACGGATTGAGCTATATGAAAAGACTGATATCAGGGATGTGAGCGTAGAGGGAAGAGGGATGAAGGATGAAGGAAGAGGAGCGCAGCAGGTCATGATTGAGGTGCCAGACATCGTGGTGATCGATGTGAGTTTCATCTCACTACGTGAGATATTGCCGCACTTAGCCGCCACTATCTTGAGACCTACCTCTATCTGTCTTGCTATGGTCAAGCCGCAGTTTGAAGCGGGGCGACACCAGGTAAGCAAAGGCGTCATCAAAAACGACCATGTCCGGCGAGAAATCCTCCACGATTTCGAAGCCTGGGCACGACAATCTTTCATGATCGTTGACAAAGCTGACAGTGACGTCGCGGGGAGCAAGGGCAACCGCGAAAGATTTTATGTGCTCAAGGTTGCCAAATAGTTATCTCGATGTTATAATCAAGATCATGTTTTACTTGTCGAGAGACAAGTGTACATGTGCCGCTGGTTGAAGTGAGCGAAATCGGGTCTCTACCCCATTGCGCCACTCCCGGCGCATAACAATCCGATTCATCTCAAATTAGCTCGTCTGGTACGTGTCTGCTGGTTCTTCGACAATGATCTTTACCTTCGCGGGGAAAATCTCTGCGAAGTCAACTCCACCCCGCGGAAGCGGGAGAAGGGAGACTTCGACAATGCGCACACGTCGAGGTCTGGTCGCAGTGTTTGCGACCATCGGTGTCATCGTTCTCGCCGTCACGGGGCTCCTCGGAGCCCCCCAAGCCAACGCCGCCACCACCACCGTCGCCGCCACCGCGGTGTCGGTCTCGTCATCCGGCACGACCGTCACGATGACGATCGCAGTGGCTGGGGACCCGCTCACCGCGAGTCCCAACGCCACTGTCGACCGTATCGTCTGGATCGTCCAGACCAGTGGCTACATGCCGCTGTGCGAGTCGGCTGAGCCCGGGTTCGCAGCGACTACTTCCACCTACACCAAGCAGGTGACTCTGACCTGCCCCAACCCGCTTCTGGCGGGGACGTATGAGCTCTGGCTCCGCGAGTCGCAGGCGGGGGGTTATTCAGAGAAACTGGCAGTGGGGACGGTGACGATTTCGGCTCCGGTCACCACGACCACGACCACCACCCCCCCGGTCACCACGACCACGACGACTACCTCCACGGCCACCGTGACCATCCCGGTCACGGAGACCACTACGGCGACCTCCACGACCACCAAGACCAAGACCACGCCGGCAGCAGTGCCGGCCAAGCGCGGTGACGGACCTCCGTTCCCGTGGCTGCCGGTTGGCGCTGGGCTTTTCCTCTTCGCCACAGCCGTCCTCACACGGAGGCGCTCGGCGTAGATCTCGTTCGCGAGAAGATGAATCGGATCCAATTCGACCCGAACCTCGTTCATCCTGAAGGCGTGAACGACAGCGTTGGGTCCGAGCCCGGCACCGACTGCGCATCCAGCGCAGGAGGGCCGGGCATATTCTTGTCAAAAATTATCTAATATGATATAATCTTACTATTAACTAATGTTACCTGGAGAGATAGTGTCAGAGCAACAGTGCGCATCATCTGATCGATTCCCACGCCGCATACTGCGGCGATTTGGCCATGTCGTGACGAATATCTCAGGAGCTACTTCCTTAGTTATACTCTCTTCGCAGCTCCTGACTGCCTCGGGGGTCTCCCCGGATACAGCTTCGATATCAGATGTGCCATTGAGGCCAGATATCACAGTCTCGGCTTTGTCCGCAGACACTGAGAGTAGTACGGACGTCGCAAAGAGAACATTTCCAACACATTCAGCCACTCCGACGCAGACAGCCAATACGATCAATGCATCATGCCGTGATACGAGCAACCCAGTATCTGTTGACTGGCCAGTGATGGGGATGGTAGACGTGCCGATAGAAAAGATCGGCTTTGACCCTCGGACGGGCGGTATGGCAAAAACAAAGAGCGAGCATACGCTCGGGGTATTTACTAGCGAGTTTGCACCAAAAGTTGGTAGTAACGAGGGTTATGTCCTCACCGGTGGGGAGCGTTATCGACAAGGAGGCTCGGTCTTCCCGACAGACTACGAACAGCGACTAGCCACCGTTGCGATAGGCTCTATCGTCACATTCTCGATGGGGGATAGTGGGAAGTGTTCTTATGAAATAGATGTCACGCATCCACATGTGTTCAAATTTTCACCCAAACCTGGTAGCAATAGCACTGTATCCGAGTACACAGAACTAATCGAAAATGAGAATTATTACCGGTATGAAGGTCCACCAGGGATATTCATCGAAGGGTGTACTGGTCCATATGATCCGCGTAACGGTACGTCTGATGGCATGGGCATTGCTGTTGGGCATAAAATTGTCAATACAATTCCTCCTTCGCTTCCTTCATCTCCCTAAGCCTGACCAGGGTATATACTAGGTTACTTCTTAACGTTGAAACGAAACTCGACGATGTCTTCGGACTGCATGACATAGTCTCGGCCGACGGTGCGGAGCTGGCCGAGTTTTTGGGCATTGGCTTCAGATCCGGCGGCGATGAGGTCCGGGTAGCTGACGATAGCGGCAGCGATAAAACCGCGTTCGAAATCGGTGTGGATGACGCCGGCAGCTTCTGGTGCAGTAGCGCCTTGTTTGATCGTCCAGGCGCGGATCTCTTTGGGCCCTGCCGTCAGGTAACTTTGTAGACCGAGTGTATGATAGGCGGCCTTCGCGAGCTGGCTGAGGCCCGACTCGGTGACGCCGTAGCTCTCGAGGAGCTCGTGGGCATCGCTCTCATCGAGCCCGCGGAGTTCTTCTTCGAGCTTAGCGCAGACGAAGATGGCATCGGATGGAGCGACGAGGCTGGTCAGCTCAGGGCGCAAGGTCTCATCGGCCAGTCCAGCTTCATCGACGTTGAAGGCGTAGATGGTTGGTTTGGCGGAGAGGAGGGGCAGGGTTGTTCCCAGATTGTAGTTCTTGGATCGTAGAAAATTACCACTATCGAGCTCGGCGCGGAGTGCGGTGAGCTGTTCGAGCTCGGCGCATTTTGCTGGGTCGGCCTTGGCTTCTTTTTGCAGCTTGGGGATGTGTTTGTCGATCGTCTGCAGGTCGGCGAGGATCAGCTCGGTGTTGATGATATCGATGTCGGCTGTGGGGTCGATAGGGGCATCAGCGTGACGCAGGATATCATCATTGTGAAATGCCCTGACGACATGGACGATAGCGTCGCACTCGCGGATATTGGCGAGAAATTGATTACCGAGGCCTTCACCTTTGGATGCACCGGCGACAAGCCCCGCGATATCGACGAAGGTGACGGTGGCCGGGATGACCTTCTCGGCCGAATACAATTGCTGCAGCACGGCCAGCCGCTCGTCAGGAACAGGGACGATGCCGGTATTGGGCTCGATCGTGGCGAATGGATAATTGGCCGCCAGTGCGCCAGCGTCAGTCAGGGCGTTAAATAGTGTCGACTTGCCGACATTGGGCAGGCCGACGATTCCGATAGATAAACTCATGGGACTATTATAACAGGGGTCGCGAATTTGTGCATTAGTGATGTAGTTGTAGCTTCACCAGGCATAGGTAGCTTGATATCATCGAGCCGCTACTTGTAGTAGCTGGTATAGTCATAAAACATTGGCGTATACAGCCATAACCGTTATAATAACGGGCAAGGGGAGGTCGCGTGGCAGAAAACATTTCGGAGCAGAAAAAAAAGAACATCTTTTCACGGCGTTTTCTTAGCCGTGCCGGCATGGTGATAGTGGCATTAATTGTACTCGGGGGGCTTATTTTTGTTGTATTCAAATATGTCCAGCCAGCATCGCAAAAGGTAGAGACGCCGCAGGCGCGCGAGGAAAGACTCCGTCAATCGGTAATCATTGCAGCTGGTTCTAAAGACCCAGCGAAGACGCAGGACGCTATCAAAGAATTTGACGCAGCCATCGGCTCGACGAGTGACGCGGCGGTGAAGCAGCAACTATTGCTCGATAAAGCCAATCTGTATATCAACTCAGGTGATCTTGTCGCTGCCGAAAAGACCGCCCTGGAGGCAGATGGCGTACAGCACTCTGTTTCCTCGGTTTGGTTGCTCGCATCGATTTACGAGAAGCAGAAAAACAATGCGAAGGCTATTGAATATTATCAATTGTCACTCCAATATCTTTCAAAAGACGGTCCTACCGAGCTGGAATATAATGAGGCAACCATGAAAATTGAACAGCTAAAGGCAAGACAATGAGGCATCGTGGGGCTCTCGGAGTACTAAGGCTGGCTATGTTGTGGCTCGGGATTTCCGCAGTGATAGGCGGTGTGATCCCGTCGCAGGCGTATGCGGCTATCACTGATAATCGTGGTGCATATACCGCCTGTGGCTCCAGCTTGAACAGATCTCGTCAATATTTCCAGAATACCTGCGGTACGTCGATAGTTGATGCTGACGGTAGCATCGGTTTTGTCTTTCCTACGAGGTTTGTGGGTGGAGTATGGGTTGATGCGATGGATGGCGTCAACGATAAAGCAACTTTAAAGCAATATCTGAGAGACAACTATAATAGTGCTAACGGTCGTTTGCATGCTTCTGCAGCGTTCGTATATCACACAATGCTGGGTAGAGATGGCAATCAAGCGAACGCGAACGGGGGGCGTACCGTATCAGCTGCAGATAGAGCTGAAGTTGAGCAAAGAATTGATAATCCACTCGTTACCTACAATGCTTCTGTAAGTGGGAGTACCCGGTATAATTCTGCTGCAAGTAACTCCAATGATGACTTCTTTGTAGACAGAGGGGTCACTTTGACTGCGGATATGTTTATACTCTACTATAACGGTTCTCCTGTGTATAAGCTGAAACGACACTGTGGCAATCCTATCGATGCACCTGCTGGGCTGCCCGCATCGATAAATTGGACATCGACAGCACGGTCTACTGTGAGTAGTGCGACGGCAATCCCGGGTTCTATCGTGACGTTTGAACATTACGTTAAAAACAACGGGCCTGATTCGGCAACAATTGGCTGGGCGAGCTTTGAGACCGATGCGGGGAAGACATACGAGACAAGGATTGATTTTGGCTCGGGTACGACCTACACTTCCGGCCAGGAGAAGAATGTAGATACACAAAACTTTACTATTCCACCCGGAGCTACGGCCGGACAACGATTTTGTCAGATGGTCGGCTGGAATCCTACTAATTCATCTGGCGGTACGCATGGCAGGGGTGTACCGGCCTGTGTCACGGTTGTCTATAATTATGAGCTGATGCCACAGGTAAGCCCGCCTACAGCATTTCTACCTCCCGGGGGGAGCGCATCCGTTACCTACTCTGTGTTTAATCCAGCGCCAAATACCAAGACATTTCCGACGACGATGTCGACGCGTACGATTGTTATCGAAGCTGGCTATACGCCACCAGTTGGGTTTATGAACTCCCGAACGGGGAACATCACATGCTCGACATATACTGCCGTGAGCGCTAACATATCGTGCACAGATGATGGTACGCTCGGCACTCCTCAGGTATTCCCGCCGGGCAATGTAACGGTGGATGTTGGCGTGGGTACGTTGAGTGTCGGGACGAGGCCGGCTGGCACGAGGGTATGTAGAGTGCTTACAGTAGTCTCTTATGATGAATCGCAGTCCGCGACAAGCAAGAGGGATAGTATGCTTGCGTGTACGACCATCAGCCGCGCACCGTACATGGCAGTTGCTGGCGGTGATGCATGGTCGGGAGGTAAGATAGCGACGACAGGATGTACTGACTCGAACCCATATGGGTTTAAGGGTGCGGCGACGAGCGCACTTGGCTTCGGCTCATTTGGCGAGTATGGTCTTCTGTCGACAAAGCAGATCACGAACTTCGCATCAGCTGGTAAGCTGACTGGAGATAGCCTGACCTTTGCTAACACCCCGGCTGCAAATATGGGTAGCTATACAAGCGAGCATTGCATCACTGATTATGCAGCGAGGGTAGCGACACGGTACAACGTGACAGGTACTGGCACTAGCCCGGCCACACTAATACCGGGTGGCTCGGCATTTACGATTGCAAATGCTCCACCGGCGGTTTACTATGCGACCAGTAATATTACACTTGCTTCGAAAACAGGCATGAATTCTCAAGTGATCATCTACGCAGCGGGCTATACAGTCACAATAAATGGCAATCTCACATATAAGACGACGGGTATTAATACATTTAAGGATGCACCATCTCTCATCATTATCGCCGACAGAATCAAGATTAATGCAGCAGTTACGCAGGTCGACGGCATCCTTTTCGCGAAAACAGCGCTGACTACCTGCGGAGAAGCTGGGTTTAAGGATACAGGGGTTAACGCTGGCGCGATCTCAGATGATCTAGTGGCAGGAGTTTGCAAGGCGAACCAGCTGCTTATCAACGGTGCCGTTATCGCCGGTGAGCTGACCGTGGCACGTACCAAAGGAGGTTCAACGAGTGCCGATAAGCCGGCCGAGGTATTTCTCTTGCGACCCGAAGCATTTTTGACTCCCTACGCAAATGGTGCCGCTGATGACACAGTGCTTGTCACCAAGCTTGAGTACGAGATGCCGCCACGGTATTAAGCGCTGCACAAAAAACGGACAAAACAGTACTACTCTCAAAAGTCTTTATGCTATAATAAACCTCATATGAAGGGTTTAAGTTCGGTGGGCGACTTCTTTGCGCTTGATATTGGCACAACCGCGGTTCGTGTGGTGCAACTATCGAAGGCCGGTTCAGTGTGGAATCTCACCAAATACGCCTCAGTGCCTGTCGATATCAAGATATCGACGAGTGATGCCGTCGAAGATCAGCGCAAGCTTGCCGAGGTGATCACAACAGCGATCGGTCAGAGTGGTGTCAGGACGCGCAATGTTGTCCTCGGTATCCCGAGCAATCGTATGTTTGCAACTGTCGTCGAGCTACCAGATATGGCTCCAGCCGAGCTGGCCAGTACGATCAAATACCAGGCCGAGCAGTACATCCCGATGAGCCTCGATGAGGCAAAAGTCGACTGGGCAGTGCTTGGCAAGACCATCAACGATCCGACGAAAAACGAAGTCTTGATCGCGAGCGTGGCTAATACATTTTCCGAGCAGCGACTTGACCTCGTCGAAGGACTGGGACTCAACGTCATCGCGATCGAACCAGACCCTGTCGCTATCTGCCGATCACTCTTGCCACAGGGCACCAAAGACGGCCACCTGATCGTTGATTTCGGCGATTTCTCATCAGATGTCGTCATGACGATGGGTGATGCGCCTCGTCTCGTTCGTTCGATCCCGACAGGCTATCGGTCGCTGACGAAAGCCGCCACGCAAAATCTCAATATCCAGGAACAGCAAGCCTCGCAGTTCCTGCTCAAGTTTGGTATCGATCCAAGCAAGCTCGAGGGGCAAATCGCTCGGGCACTTGAGAGTACTATCGATCAGTTCTCGGCTGAGCTCATCAAATCAGTCAAGTTTTTCCAGACGAAGTATCCAGAAGTACCGGTCGTTAGTATCTTGCTATCAGGCTACGCAGCAACCATCCCGGGCATGAGCGAGTACCTGACAGCAAAGATCGGCATCCCATCCCAGATGGCGACGCCGTGGCAGCGCGTCAGAGTCTCAAATGGTGATCAATCATCCTTGGCTTCGATATCGTCACAGTTTGCGGTCGTCGTAGGACTAGCCCAGAGGAGCGGTTCATGATCGAGCTCAACCTCCTACCTGATATCAAAAAAGAATTTATCCGTGCCCAGCGTACTCGCAACAAAGTCATTGCCGGCGCTATCCTGGTGACAATCATTGCTGGTGGGCTACTCGCGCTTCTCGCCACATCGGTCTATGGTTTCCAAAATGTCTTGATCGGGAGCCTGAGAGATGATGTCAAAGCAAACCAAGCGAAACTGGCCGCAAAAGATGAGATCAACAAATACCTTGCGATCCAGAGTCAGCTTCAATTTGTCGATCAAGTCGATGCCGGTAGGCAACAGTACGCCCGACTCTTTGACTACTTACTGCAGCTCAACCCTGCGCCACCGTCAAACGTGTCGCTCTACTCTGTGGCGCTGACCGATGCTGATACGACGATGCTGATCGACGGCTCAGCCAAGACATTTGAGGCGGTCAATAACTTCCGCTATACCCTCCAGGAAGCAAAGCTGAGCTACAAACATGACGGCACAGAGGCTCAGGTCCCGATGTTTACGCAGGTAACGATTGATAATCCTTCGGTAAGTAACGAAAACGGTAAGCAGATAGCAGCGTTTCATATCACACTCGTCTTTACGCCTGAGGCATTTAATGCTACCAATACTGACTTCAAGATCATCGTACCAAAGCTGATCACCTCAAACGCCGACCAGAACACGCCGAAGGATCTATTTATCGACCAGCCAGCGAAGGAGACGACTGATGGAAACCAGTAAACCAGCTGTCACCGGCTTTAAGAAGCGCCAGCAAATCCAGCAGGCCAATCGCGTTGTTTTCATCTGGGTGACGATTGCGGCAGCGGCCCTCGCGATTACGGTTGTGATGGCACAGTTTATGGTCAAGCAGTTCATGTTCAACAATGTGGTTATCGGTGCCGAGGTCAAAGCAAACAGCACGGTGCAAAAAAACATCACAGTATACGATTCGCTCAAATCAGAGGTAGCCAAGCTCTACTCAAACCCAATGCTCGGTAAGCTCAAAGCTGACCCATCGGACACTGCGCTGCAGGTGGTGATCGATGCCATGCCGACTGAAGATGACCGTGTTGCACTACTGGCTTCGCTTCAGCAAATTATCTTTGCAAAGTCGGGAGTACACGTCGAGGCTATCTCGTTTAATGATGTCGCCGCTACACCTAGTGCTGCGACGCCGGGTACGTCGGCCAGCAGCGGTGTTATCGCAATTCCGTTTACGGCAAAGGTGACGGGCAATTACGACTCGATCAAGCAACTTCTTGTCGACCTCAATCATTCAATTCGTCCGATCAAAGTCACTAGTCTTAAGATTACTGGGGCGAGTAACTCGATGACGGCAGAATTGGAAGCTGAGACGTACTTTGCGGCACCTGATACGGTAGATCTGAAACAGGAGACGAAGAAACCATAATGAAAAAGGATGAAATAGCACTTCTCGTCCTGATCGTCGGCATCGTTGCTCTTGGAAGTTACTTCCTGGTGAAGAGTTTTGTGGCAGATGCTACGCCCAAATCGGTCAGCGTCGATGTAGCTAAAGAGCTGTCGTCGACGGTCATTGCGCCCAACAAAGATATTTTTGCCGAAGGGAACTACAACCCTACCATCAAGATCAAGATTGGCGATCAGACGAACCAACAAATATTTAATAATGCGCAGTAGGCACCATGTCAGTCCTTACTGAAGATCTCCAAAAAAAACTCGAGGACGAGCTCGTCGAAGAAAAGCTCGTCGATCTGGCGAAGCTCGATGAGTTTCGTCACAAGGCGACTACCGAGAACAAAGCCGTCATTGAGCTCCTTGTCTCCGAAAAAGTCATCACCGATGAGGTGCTGACAAAACATATCGCCTCGGTCTCTGGCGTGCCATATGTCAATCTCTCGAGTGCTCAGATCGATGTCAAAGTCTTGGATCTCTTACCGGCTGACATTGCCGAACGCTATATGGCCGTCCCACTCGGTGAGATGAGCAAACGTCTGGCTGTCGCGATGCTTGATGCGAACAACGTCCAGGCGGTGGATTTCCTGAGTAACAAGATCCAGCGACCGCTCAAAGTTTATATGGCGAGCGAAGCTGGCATCCGCAACGTGCTTAGCCAGTATCACACTGACCTTGAAGGCGGCGTCAGTGATGCGGTCAAGACGGCAACGGTCGAAGAAGCCGCTGCCCAGAAAGCTTCTCTCGGCGACGGACAGGATATCAAGACGATAGTCCAGGATTCGCCGATCTCACGGGCGCTCAGCACTATCCTTGAATACGCCGTGCGATCACGAGCATCAGATATTCACGTCGAGCCACTTGAGGACGCGCTTAAGATCCGCTGTCGTATCGACGGTGTGCTGCGTGAAGTGATGAAGCTACCAAAGAGTATCGAGCCAGCGTTGATATCACGTATCAAAATCCTCAGCAACCTCAAGATCGATGAGCACCGCATCCCACAGGATGGCCAGTTTGCTGTCCATGCTGCCGATAAAGACGTCGACCTGCGTATCGCGATCAGCCCGGTGGTATGGGGTGAGCAGGTAGTTATCCGTCTGCTCGACAAATCAGGCTCATCATTCAAACTCGAAGAGATGGGCTATGCTGGACGTGCCCTCCGGGCGATTCGTAAAGGTGTCCACAAACCAAATGGTATGATTTTGACCTCTGGCCCGACTGGTTCTGGTAAGTCAACCAGCCTCTACGCACTTGTCCAGGAAATTTTCGATGATTCGATCAATATCGTGACTCTCGAGGATCCGGTGGAGTATAAGATGTCAGGGGTCAACCAGATTCAGGTGAACGCCGAGGTCGGGCTGACATTTGCGAGTGGTCTTCGCTCGATCCTGCGTCAAGACCCGAACGTCGTGATGGTCGGAGAGATTCGTGATGCCGAGACGGCCAATCTCGCCGTGCAGGCTAGCCTGACCGGGCACCTTGTCTTTAGTACCCTCCACACCAACTCCGCTGCGGGTGTCTTGCCGCGTCTGCTCGATATGGGTATCGAGCCGTTTTTGATCGCCAGCACCGTAAACACGGTCATCGGTCAGCGTCTGGTACGCCGTATCTCTGAGAAGAATCAGCCGTATCAGTCGGATGAGCTCGAGACGAAGAGTATTCAGGAGACTGTCGGGATGATACTACCGAAAGATGCGGTGAGTATGCCGAAGATAGCAGAGGATATCGGATACAAAACGCTTCCGCTTAGCACCCAAGTCTCGTATAATTTAGTGAAGGGGATCGATAGCCCCAAGACACCCGGTGGCTACAAAGGTCGCATGGGGTTGTACGAGGTCATGGACGTGTCGGAGACTATCCAGAGTCTGATTGTGAAGCATGCCACGAGTGCCGAGATCCAGCGCCAGGCGATGCTAGAAGGCATGGTGACGATGCGCCAAGATGGCTATATGAAAGCACTGCAAGGCATGACGACGCTTGAAGAAGTTAACCGAGTCGCCGCCAATATGGCGTAGTAACGATAAAAGGGGAGGCATATGCAACCACAACCAGAACTACGAATCGAACTCCTCCTCGAGGATGTCATCCGCAAGCGCGCGAGTGACCTTCATATTCAGATCGGTTTACCGCCGATGCTGAGGATCGATGGATCGCTGGTACCAATCCCGGGTTTTCAGCCGCTAACTGCCGAAGAGCTCGAGAAGCTCGTCTTTGCCATCCTCGACGAAGATCAGCAGCAGATACTGCTCAAAGACAAAGAGTTTGACTTCAGCTTTGCTTTCGGCGACCTCGGTCGTTTCCGTGTGAATGCCTTTCATGAGCGGGGTAACCTCGCCGCAGCGCTGCGTCTCATCCCAAACGAGATCAAGACGATCACCGAGCTCGGTATGCCGAACATCGTGAACAATTTCGCCGCCTATCCGCGCGGCCTGGTGCTGGTGACTGGTCCGACCGGGTCGG
Source organism: Saccharimonadales bacterium (SeqCode) (assembly GCA_049291395.1). Classification (GTDB taxonomy): domain Bacteria; phylum Patescibacteriota; class Saccharimonadia; order Saccharimonadales; family Saccharimonadaceae; genus JAPUDQ01. The sequence continues at coordinate 18,513 of JBATPJ010000023.1, forward strand.
GCAAATCGACGACACTAGCAGCACTAGTCGACAAGATCAACACCGAGAAATCACATCATATCATCACCATCGAGGATCCAATCGAGTTTACGCACAAGAGCAAGAAGTCAGTCATCGTCCAGCGTGAAGTTCACTATGACACGTATTCCTTCTCAGCAGCACTCCGTAGTTCGCTCCGTCAGGACCCAGATGTCGTGCTGATCGGTGAGATGCGTGACCTGGAGACGATCTCGGCCGCGATCACCATCGCTGAGACCGGACACTTGGTCTTCGCGACCCTGCATACGAACTCCGCCGCCCAGTCGATCGATCGTATGGTCGATGTCTTCCCACCACACCAACAGCCACAGATTCGCGCACAGCTAGCTAATATCCTTATGGCAATTTGTTCGCAGCGTCTCGTGCCATCGATCGGTGGTGGTCGGACAGTTGCGGCTGAGATCCTCGTGGCGACGCCTGCGGTGCGCAACATCATCCGTGAAGGCAAGAGCCATCAGCTTGATGCCGTCATCCAGACAGGTGTCGACCAAGGGATGCAATCGATGGATAAGACACTTGTCGGGCTGGTGCAAGGCGGTACGATCACTATCGATGAAGCGCGCAACTATGCCGTCGATCTCGGTGAATTTGATCGGATGATGAGGGGCTAATGCTAGAGTTTAACTACACAGCGCGCGATCGGGCCAGCAACAAGCAGGTCTATTCGACGGTCAAAGCTGAGTCGGAGAAGGCGGCCGCCAAACTCCTCATGGACCAGGGGTTGGTACCTCTCAAGATCACCGAAAAAAGCGATGATGGCAATTTCCTCGCTGGCCTCCAAAACCGCGTGACGGTCAAAGACCGCATCGTCTTCACACGGCAGCTGGCGACACTGATCAACGCAGGGTTGCCTCTATCTCAAAGTCTTCATACGGTGCGTGACCAGACGGCAAACAAGAAGCTCCAGTCGGTCGCACAAGATATCATCAGTAGTATCGAAGGCGGTTCATCGCTGTCGAATGCGTTTGCGAAGCACCCCGAGGTCTTCAACGACGTCTTTCTCGCGCTGGTGACGGCTGGTGAGGCATCAGGTACGCTCGATAAGGCGCTTGAACGCATCGCTGATCAGCAAGAGAAAGATGCCGAGGTGATGAGCAAGGTGAAGGGTGCGATGATGTATCCGTTGATCGTGAGTTTTGTGATGGTTGGTGTCATCATCTTTATGCTTGTAACGGTGGTGCCTCAGGTGGGGCGGCTCTACAAAGATCTCCACCAAGAGTTACCGGTATTGACGAAGATCATGGTGGGGATGGCTGATTTTGTGCAGCATTTTTGGTATATCGTCATCATCGCGGTTGGCCTACTGGCCTACTTCGGCAAAAACTGGCTCAAGACGACCAGTGGTCGTAGCGCGGCAGATAGCTTCAAGCTCAATGTACCGCTGTTTGGACAGCTTTTCCGCAAGCTCTACATGGCGCGATTTGCTCGTACGGCCGAGACGCTGATGAATACCGGGGTACCGATGCTTGAGACCCTGAGCATTACCAAACGGGCGGTTAACAATGTACACGTTTCTGGTAGTATCGAGCGTGCTGCAGAGAAGGTCAAAGGCGGCAAGGCGCTTTCACTGGCGCTCAAGAGTGAGGATTATATACTGCCTCTCGTGCCGCAGATGATTAGCATCGGCGAGCAGTCAGGTGGCATCGACGCCATGCTTGGCAAAGCTGCGACGTTTTACGAGAACGAGCTCGATCAGACGATCAAATCTATCTCGACATTGATCGAGCCAATCATGATGGTGGCGCTGGCCGGTGTCGCTGGTGTCATGATCGGGGCAGTGCTCTTTCCGATCTACGCGCTCGTCGGTAACGGTGCTATTCGATAGCAGAGTAAGATTCCGCTTGTGTTTTTATGAGCATTGACGTTATAATCAAGACATATTAACAACTAATTCGTTCTTAAGTTATAACCGAAAGGGTGGGACATGAACACAACGAGAACAAAAGGCTTTACGATCATCGAGGTTGTCCTCGTGCTGGCAATCGCCGGTCTGATCTTCCTGATGGTCTTCATCGCGCTACCTGCGCTACAGAAAGGCCAGCGTGATACACAGCGCCGTCAAGACTTGAGCCGTTTTGCATCACAGATTGCTCAATATCAGGCTAACAACAAAGGCTCAATCCCAAGAGGGGCTGCTGCAGGTGACTGTACTGCCGCCGCTGGAAACGTTGCAAAATTTGTAACCGACTATATGACTGCAGGTGGCCAGCAGTGGAACGACCCACAATCTGGGAGTACCTACACATGTGTAAGTCCAGCTGGGGCTGAACCAACTGCATCTGGTTCGTACTACTACAAATCAGGTTATATATGTAACGGGGAAGCAGTAACCGCAGGTACGGGACGTAACTTTGCGATCGTGACTAAACTTGAGGGATCAGGTTCGGCTTGTATCGACAATAAGTAGCTAGATACATCGACGATAAAATACCCTTTTTTCGCAGGAAGGGTATTTTTATGATGTGTTATCTGCTAGCATAAGGGACATGGATCAGACGCTAATTATCGTGATACTGGGGCTTTTGGGGCTGTGCTTTGGCAGCTTCGTCAATGCTCTCGTCTGGAGGCTGCACAAGGGCCGTGACTTCGTCGCTGAGCGATCCGAGTGTACGCACTGTCATCATGTGCTTGCTTGGTATGATCTCGTACCGGTGCTTAGCTGGGTAGCACTGCGTGGGCGATGTCGCTACTGTCACAAAAAGATCGATGACAGTCCAATCGTTGAGCTCGGAGTCGCGGTACTTTTTGTCGTATCGTATCTCTTCTGGCCATTTACGCCCTGGACGACGCTGACGATGTCGATGTTTGCGATCTGGCTGGTCTCTCTCGTCATACTCGCGGCACTGACTCTCTATGATTTGAAGTGGCAGCTGCTGCTCGATAAGCTGGTCTTTCCGCTCATCGGCCTCGGTATCGTGCTCGGTTGGCTGCGGTTTTATGGATACGAAGGGCTCGGTGTGGTCGGTGCGCTGCTCCAGATGATCGCCGGTGTTGCGATCATCTCTGGGCTGTATCTCGCACTGCACCTCATATCGCATGGTCGCTGGGTTGGGTTTGGCGATGTCAAGCTCAATGTCTTCATCGGTCTTATCCTGGGCTGGCAAGGTGCGCTGCTAGCACTCTTTATGGCGAATCTTCTCGGGGTCATCGTTGTCCTGCCAGGTCTCGTCATGCAGAAGATAACGCCCAGATCGCGTATCCCATTCGGTCCGTTTTTGATCGCCGCTTGTATTATCACGCTTCTTTTTGGTCGTTATATCATCGATTGGTACATGCATAGCTTGCTTGGTCTGTGACCTCACGTGCTTCCTGCTTCCATCTTGTCCCTCGATGCCCTATAATCATAATCAAGATGGGCAAGGGCAACGGGTTTACGGTCATAGAGGTTATAATCTTTTTGGCGATCAGCGGCCTCTTGCTGACGATGGCCCTGATTGGATCTGGCCAGATGGCGCGCCAACAACGGTTTACTGATTCAGTCAACGGCCTCCAGAGCAACTTGCAGCGCGAGTATGAGAGTGTGGCAAGTGGTGTCAATATTCGCAGTGCCGCAGATGTATGCTCAGAATCTAATGTTCAGCCTGGCCGCGCGAAGTGTGTCATCATGGGGAGAGTATTATCTTTTGATGAGACTGGTGTTACAGTAAATTCTCGTCCCGTTACCGGGGTCCCGGCAGTTGAGACAGGTACTACCTATGATCAGATACAGGCAGCAGGGCCCACCATTATGGATCAAGACAACACGTCATTTACACTGAGTTGGGGTGCGACGTTTCAGGTGGCTTCTCGCGCGAGTGGAGTGCTGACAAGTGAGCCGGCTATGGCAGCGGCTTCTGCAGCCGTTCCGACCCCTCGTGCTAAGATAAATAATCTCGCATTTCTCAGGAGTCCTTACTCGACACAGATTGTCTCGTATTACTTCTATTCATCTGGCACATCGCTGGGGACCGTACAAACTGCACTTACGAAAGCAGTTCTTGTCGCCAGTGCGACACAAACTGCTTCGACCACTGGAGCGATATGTATCCACAACACGGCGGATTGGTCGACCAATGGGCCGATTGCGGCGATCACATTGAGCGGCACCGGTTCGGCAGGCATTGATACAAACTTTCAACCAACTAAAGGGTCAACGGGAGTCGAATTATGCTACAACTAGACCGGGAGCGTGGTGATACGATCATCGAAGTTATCCTAGCGTGCTCTATCCTGGCGCTTATCACGGTCGCTGGGTTCTCTATCATGCAACGAGCATCAGCAAGTGCCTATGATGCTCTTGAGCGATCTCAGGTTCGACTGGAGCTCAACCGTCAAAATGAACTATTAAACTATCTGCGTGATGCCTACATCACCGCTGAAGTCACCGGCCAGCAGATCCCTGCATCATCTGACGTAGGGTATGCGACCAATCCTGCAGCTATCTGGCAGCGAATCAGTGACAGACTGACGACCAATGCAAGTGACACGGGTACAGCAGCGCCAGGTCTCAACACATGTACGATTCCAAGCTCCAGCGACAAGGACTCATTTTATATTACTCGCAATGGCTCGAACGAAGTTATCGTCGGCACGGCTGCTATTGTTGCCGCTACCGGGCTTCCCGAACCGGGCAAAGGCCTATGGGTCAAGCGGGTCAAGCCGAGCGGCTACAACGCGATGAATGCGAAACGGCGCTACATGGACTTTTATATACTGTCATGCTGGCAGACGACGTCGGCTGCGATACAGTACATGTCATCGATTGCGAGGATATATGTACCAGAGTAGACGACATACCACAGACGGCTTTACACTGATTGAGCTGCTGCTCGCTATGGGTGGAATCGCATTTTTGCTCCTCTTTATCGTCTTTGCTATCGTCCATGTCACTGGTCTCTATACAAAAGGCATTACTATCCGCCAGATCAACCAAGTTGGTCGACAGCTAACCGACGAGATCAGCCGTAGCGTTCGGTATGGTGGCTCGGTCACATCACTCCCAGACAACAATCGTCTTTGTGTTGCTGGGCGAGCGTATATATGGAATACACCAGCTGCGCCAAATACGAACAAGTTTGCGAGTCCCGGTAACCCATCAGTGACATTTGTCAGTATCGACGACAGTAAATACTGTGAGGTTGCTCATAAAGACGACTACATACCGACGAGCGCCAGGACGGTAGTTGGCAGTCTCGTCAGCGTCCAAGTCTTCAGTGTCACACAAGTTGGGGCGGCGCCACTCTACGACGTACAAGCGATACTCTCGACGACTGGCGCCAACGCGCCGACGGTGACGACAGTGGGTGGGGTGACGACATATGAGTGTAGCCCGCAGTTTGGCCAGTTCTGTGCATTTGGTGAATTTAAGACAACGGTATATGCAAGAGATTAAGGAGTAGGGCCCATGACACGACGACATCATCAACAATCCGGTATGGTCTCTATCCTCGTCGTCATGTTTTTTATGATATTTATGTCGCTGCTTATCGTTGGCTTCGTCAAGATCATGAGTGACGAGCAGCGTCAGGCAACCGACAACGACCTCTCGGCGAGTGCGCTCGCAGCGGCACAGAGTGGAGTGGAGGATGGCAAACGGATATTGCTCCACTGTGCGTCGGGTGCCGATAGCGGAGCCCCATGCAATAACGCCCTATCAAGTGGTGTGAGTCAGGACTGTAGCGTCCTTACTGATAACAACAGTAATAACATCCGCTCTCAGCTGGGTATTACGATGGATACGAACAAAGATATCATTGTCGGCGATACGACCTATCAGCAGCGATATACCTGTCTGTTGATTAAAAAAGACACCGGCAATGTCGAGCTACCACTGAGTGAAGGACGTAGCGAGATCATCCAGCTTGATGTTGTTGGCAGCTCGTTTGATCAGCTCGATCTAGCATGGGGGACGCGGGACAACCCCCAGTCGTTCAACGCAAATAACGCGATTTATACCGCGCTGCCGACTAATGCTGGCTGGACATATGGAGCACCCGCATTACCAAAGCCGGCACTACTGAGAGTACAATTTATATCGTATACGACAAATCCGAACTCCATCGATCTTGATGCAACAGAGCGTAATTCGCGAACATTATTTATACTACCCGTTGCATCGACGGTTGCGAGCGGTACAGCCTCAAGCTCGATCAGCGCTGATGTTCGCGCGATTTCGTACGATGCGTTGCGAACAGGAGGAGTGCCAATCATCTACGGCAGCTGCACGATGAATGCTAACCAGGGTTATAACTGTACGAAGAAACTAACCGGCTTCACCGCATCAGGTTCACTCGGGTACTATATGCGGGTTACGCCGTACTATGCCGATACACCTGCTATTCTTACGATCACTCCTTCGAACGCCGGCGCCCCTGTCCTCTTTAGTAACGTCCAGCCTGAGATCGATGTAACGGGTCGGGCGAACGACGTCTTCCGCCGTGTCAAAGCCCGTGTCCAGTATGCCGTGCCAGACCTTCTGATCCCAGAGTATGCTCTTGAGACGGCAGCGCCGGTCTGCAAGAACATCATTGTTGCTGATGCAGCGAACTCACAGTATTGTCCGTGAGTCTCTAGTTTTCTTGATGCCGATGAAACCGTCGATGAACCTCATGAAGATGGGGGTCGGTGACGTGGGTATAGACCTGGGTCGTTGCGATGTTGCTGTGCCCAAGCATGGCTTGGACACTTCTGAGGTCGGCTCCATTCATGAGGAGGTCAGTCGCGAAGCTATGGCGGAGCGAGTGAGGGCTGACGTGCTTGGTGATGCCGGCCGCCCGAGCATGTGAGCTCACGATACGCTGGACTGAGCGAGGTGTCAGTCGTATATCCTCGCCCTTGACGTCAGTCGAGTCGGCGCCGCTATAGCGGATGAAGAGAGGGGTGGCACTATCGGTTCGGGCGCGGAGATATTCGGCCAGCCACTCGCTGGCCTCGGGGCTGACGAAGACGGGTCGGTCTTTTTGGCCTTTGCCACGGACCATGAATTCACCCCGTGCGAGATTGATATGGTCACGGTTGAGGTTGCAGAGCTCGGAGACACGAAGACCCGAGCTAAAAAGTAGCTCGATGATGGCGCGATCACGGAGACCTTTGGCATCATCTGTTTTGATCGCCTCGATCAGTCGGATGACTTCATCGCTCGTCAGGAAGGTGACTTGTTTGCGTCGGGCTTTTGGCAGCTCTATCTTCTCGGGCGTCAGTGTTACGATACCACGTTTGCTACAGTAGCCGAGGAAACTTCGGAGCGCAATCAAGTGGTAGCTCTGGGTGAGCGTGCCGAGGGTGTCACCATCAGCCGCTTCATAACGGTTGAGCCAGAGACGCCATTTTCGGACCAGCTCAGCATCGAGGATGGCGATCGGTTCATCACCGGCAAATTCGATCAGTCGCTGGAGGTAGAGGTAGTAATTCTCGGCAGTTTTTTGGCTGCGGCCACGCTCGACCTCGATGTGTTCGATGAAGTCACTGATCAGTTCGGAGAGGTAGTGTTGTGAATCAGCCATATCTATAGCATAAGTCGTTTGCTGATATTTTGCGAGGTACCTGCCCAATACTCACTATATTTCCGTTATACTGTAGGGGTATGACAATCATCGAAGCAATCGTGCTAGGCGCTATCCAAGGTCTCACTGAGTTTATTCCGATCTCCAGCTCTGGCCATCTGGTGATCGCACAGTACTTCATGAGTGGGGCAAGTGATCATCTGTTCCTGGAGTGGATCAATATCGGGACGGTTCTGGCGCTCCTTATTTATTTTCGTCGCCGTATCGTAGACATCATCACAACGATTATTACCCAGAAGGATTATCGACTCGCCAGGAATATCGTGATCGCTATGCTGCCAGCCGGACTAGCCGGGTATGTTCTTGCTGATTTTATCGAGGGTAACGCGTTTTTTGGCAGTCCATGGGTGGTCGCGGTGACGCTTGCGGTTGTTGGTATCATCTTGATCGTTGTCGACAAGCTGCCGCACAAAAGCAAGGTGACAAATGAGGCTGAGCTACCCCCATCGCGAGCGCTGATGATCGGGTTTGTGCAGATACTTGCGCTGATCCCAGGGACATCTCGATCCGGTAGCACCATCATCGCCGGTCGCCTCATGGGACTGAGTGCGGCCCATGCTGCTGAGTTTAGCTTCCTCGTCTCGATCCCTATCATGCTCGGCGTGATCGCTAAGCTGATGATCAAATCTACGGATCGACTGTACCTCATGGACAATCTCACGCCGCTCATCGTCAGCAATCTTGTCGCCCTCGTGACAGGGCTTATCGCAGTCCGATTTCTGATGCGTTATCTCGAGAAACATCCGCTGAGCATCTTCGGCTGGTATCGTTTGGCGCTTTCAGTGGTACTGGTTGTGACCCTTCTCTGGTAAAATAGATCTATAAAGCAAAGGAGAAACCATAATGGAACGAACCCTAGTCGTATTTAAACCCGATGCCGTACAGCGCGGTATCATTGGTGAGATCCTGACACGTTTTGAGCGTGCCGGTCTCAAGATCATTGGCATGAAGATGATCGAGCCAGATGAAGATCACTACTACCACCACTATGAGACGATCGGCAAGATGGTCTCTCGTCGCGGGGAAGCGCAATTCCGCGTCCAGCTCGGTGCCATGCAAGAAGGCCCAGTGGTCGCGATGATACTGCAAGGCGTCGAAGCTGTCGGGCTGGTTCGTAAGATGGTAGGCGCGACTAATACCAAAGAAGCCGCACCGGGTACGATCCGCGGCGACTACGCGCACGCCAGTCTCGACTACGTCAACAAGCACAATGTCGCATTGCCAACGATCGTCCATGCCTCTGGTGATGTCGATGAAGCGGAACTGGAGATATCGCACTGGTTTAGTGATGATCAGATCTATGATGACTACATGACGGTTCACGAGCATTTCACACAACCTCGACCACAGCCGAAGAAGTAGGCTATACTATGGGGGTACACGCCCCCATAGTTCAATGGATAAAATAGCTCCGTCCTAAGGAGAAGCTCTAGGTTCGAATCCTGGTGGGGGCACCAGGCGCATTTAAAGACACCCGTAGGGTGTTTTTAAATGTGGCTCGTCTCTACGAGCCAGTTCGAACCGTTGGTTTTTATATATCTCGTCTCGAGCTGGGCTACAAGCCTCTAGCCATATACGATATACTAGTCACATGAAGCAATTTGAGGGCCAGCATGAAGGTGAGGAGATACTCTTTGTGTTTCGTCGCCACATCATCGCGATGCGCAAAGGGTTCTATCTGCTACTGATTCCATTTCTCGTCATGTCGCTGCCGGCGCTTGTCATACCGCTGGTGCCCTATGACCGAGTCCCCGAGTGGTGGGCTGATCCTCTCAACCTCTTGATGCTCTCGATGATAGGCTTTGGTGTCGGGCTCATACTCTTTGGCTATCAGTGGATGGGCTGGTATTTTAGTGTCTATATCGTGACCAGTCTCCGACTGCGACAGCTGAACCAAGCAGGATTTTTCGGCAAGAGCGTTATCGACCTAGGCCTCACAAAAATTCAAAACATCAGCTATAATGTAGAAGGATTTACAGCGGCACTCTTTGGATTTGGCACTATCGTCGTGCAGACCTACGTCGGCGACCTTGTGCTTGATCGTATCCACAATCCAGAGCAGGTATATAACAAACTACAAGATGCTGTTCGCGCAGCGCAAAAGAGTGGGGCACAACAAGAAAATGAAGCGGATTAAACAACACCTAACCAAATTGCGACGCAAAAAGCAGCCAGCCGAAGACAAGCTGGATAGTCGTATTACCAATGAGACAGTCGCGGAGCACCGTGAACAGATCATCGCTGGCGGCAAACGGTTCAAGTACCCGGTGCAATACTCACGCCACAAACTGGTGATCAACTCTACACTGATCGCGCTCGGCGCTATCCTGCTCGCCGCGATCTTGTTTTGGTGGCAGCTCTATCCCATGCAAAACAGCTCGAAGTTTATGTATCGCATGACGCAGATCATCCCCGTACCGATCGCGAGTGTCGATGGCGAGAGTGTGCCGTATAGTACCTACCTCAAACGATTCCGTAGTAGTGTTCACTATCTTCAAGAACAAGTAAACCTCAACATCGACAGCAAAGATGGCAAAAAAGAACTCGAATATCGCAAGCGCGAAGAGCTCAACAACGCGATCAAAGACGCCTATGCGACGAAACTAGCTCGTGAGAACAAAGTCACTGTGACGGATGGTGAAGTGGATGCATTTATCAAATCAGACCTCGAGTCAAAGAAGGTCACTGAGCGCACCTACGAAAAGACGGTGCTCAATACGTTTTACGATTGGTCGATGGCCGACTATCGCAGCGTTGTTAAAGCTGAACTGCTGAGGCGCAAAGTCGCGTTTGCGATCGATGGCCCGGCCCGCGATAAGGCAGATCGTGTCATGGCGGCGCTACGCGCCCCAGATCCTGACTTTGGAGCCATCGCGAAGGCGGAGTCAGATGATGAACCGACCAAGCAAAATGGTGGCGATACAGGAGACATCCCACTCAAGACACTCGATATGAGTGGCGTTATCGCAGCCGTGAATAAGCTCACTGCAGGTCAGATGACAGAGCTTATCTACGGGACGGACGGCTATTATGTAGCAAAATTGACATCGAAAAACGCAACATCAGTTCGTTATCAGGTGATCAAGGTCACACTGACTGAATTTGATAAGAGACTTGCCGATGTCAAACAAGCAGGGAAGATCAAAGAATTTATCACCGTCGCTCAGTAGCAGAGGCCTCCGGAGCCACGAGAGAATATGCCCCAGTTGCACCCTGGGCCGAAATTTGCTAAGATTACCTAGTCATTTTGCTCGGTAGCATTTGAAATCCTATCTGATGGGCTCGTAGTGAAGCTGGCCTATCACGCCTCCCTGTCACGGAGGAGATCGCCGGTTCGAATCCGGTCGGGCCCGCCAGATAGCATTTCAAATATCAGATTTCATCCGAACAGATAGCATTTCAAATCTGTCCCGTGTCATTTATAATAGTGCGGTAATCGTATATGCCGTTGTAGCTCAGTTGGTAGAGCATCTCATTCGTAACGAGAAGGTCGCAGGTTCAATCCCCGTCAACGGCTCCACGATTACGTCGTCTGCGGGATTAGTACAGTGGCAGTACATTTGCTTCCCAAGCAAGAAGCGCCAGTTCGATTCTGGTATCCCGCACCAGATACATTCTGATCTCGATAAGGTATAATATGACTACAATGATCAAACAGCTTCAGTTCCGTAAGCTACTTGCTGATAGGGGGTATCTCATTTCGCTTGGACTTATGATAGTTCTCGTTGCGGCGATGGTCATTCTCGCTGTCGTCTACGTCCGTCCGAGTGAGCTTCGTGTGCCAGTTAGCTATTCGCGGTTTGACCCGAAATTCTACACGCTTGGCCAGTGGTACCAGCTACTGACATATATCGCTTTCGCGTTTGTCGTGCTCGTCACGCACACACTTCTCAGCGCCAAGCTTTACCAGATCAAAGGTAGGCCGTTCGCACTCGGGTATTCCTTTATGGGGAGCCTCGTTTTATTAATAGGCCTTGTCTTCTTTTTTGCTATCGTTAGGGTCGTCGCGCTGACGCAATAACGATGACCGATATAGAGATCCCTACAGGCAGACGGGCTCCACAATATCGTTTTTTTGAGATGCTACCAGCGCTCCTGAGCTATGGTATGATTATCGCGCCGTTTGCTTTGAGCTTTATCAACCCACTGTATGCAGTGATCTTTATTATCGTCTATATCATCTCGTTTTTCTTGAAATCGATCGCGATGTCCATCCGTACGGTCCAGGGGTATAATGCGCTCCAGCGAGCACAGAGGATCGATTGGGGTGAGCGTCTGGCTGATCTTGAACAACCAGAGATCGCCCTTGAGCGTCTGTCGGGCAGCAAGCAGGCCCACGCTCGCAACCTCGAACAGCTCCTTAAGACGACGCACCATGCGAAGCCTTCAGACATCTATAATGCCGTCATTATCGCGACATACAACGAAAGCATCGATGTACTTGAGCCGACAGTCCAGGCGCTGATAGATAACGATTACGATACTAAACGACTGATTTTGATGATCGGTTACGAGGGACGTGATGGAGCTCAGTCGAAAGCAGCCTGTGAGACGTTGCTCGCGAAGTATAGCGACCGGTTCAAATACATGATGATCGTGGAACACCCCAGTGATATTCCGCATGAGGTGAAGGGCAAAGGCCCAAATATCACGTTTGCCGGCCGCAAACTCCAGCAGTATGTCGAAAACGCTGGTATTGATCCAGAATATGTAATCGTCACAACACTCGATAGTGATAACCGCCCTCATCGTAACTATTTCTCATATCTTACCTACGAATATATTCTGCATCCCGATGCCCGTCATGCGGCGTTTCAGCCGATGACACTGTTCCTGAACAATATTTGGGATGTGCCGGCACCGATGCGCGTCGTTGCTACGGGCAACTCGTTTTGGAACATCGTGGTTAGTATGCGACCACATATGCTTCGCAACTTTGCCTCCCACTCGCAGAGTCTTGCGGCACTGATCGATATGGATTTTTGGAGTGTGCGAACCATTGTCGAAGACGGTCACCAATTTTGGCGGAGTTACTTCCGTTTTGATGGTAACTATAGCGTAACACCTCTTTTTATACCGATTTATCAGGACGCAGTGCTGTCGGATACGTACAAACGAACCCTGATCGCACAGTTTATCCAGGTCCGACGGTGGTCGTACGGGGCGTCGGACGTTGCCTATGTCGCGTCGCGACTTTTTAGGCGAGATCGCACAGTGCCGTTTTGGGACGGTATCGCTAAGTTCACGCGACTTGTTGAGGGCCATGTCAGCTGGGCATCGTCGGCGATTATCATCTTGCTTGGAGCTTTCGGGCCGCTGCTTATCAACCCAGATGCTGCTAGAAGTGTCGCTGCACATCAGCTACCAGAGGTGGTTAGTCGGATCCAACAGATTGCAATGATCGGATTGTTCACTCTGATATTTATCTCGTTTAAGATGCTGCCACCGCGTCCCGAACGCTACAAGAGACACAGAAGCATCTGGCTTCTCCTCCAGTGGGTACTGATGCCTGCGACGAGCATCATCTACGGATCCGCCGCAGCACTTGTCTCGCAGACGCGGCTCCTCCTCGGGAGGTATTTTGAAGTCTTTGATGTGACAGATAAGGCCGTTGTCAAAGCCGACGGAAAACGGACACTCTAGCTACGAACGGTTTTCGTGATCAATCTTACTACTTAGTCGTTATGGGGTTATGAGCCCGCGATCGAGTGCGTAGCGTAGCGCTGCGGTTTTATCGAAGTGATGTAACGCATCTCGTGTGGTCACGGCGATATGGCGCGTCGTCAAGGTGTGAGAGTGAGTGTTCAGTAGCCGTTGCATGATAGTTTCGGCCAGTGCTTGGGCGCTCTCGGGAGCGTCCGGACGGGGCAACAATGATCGATGGATAGAGACCATGAGTCGCGGCAGGCTAAAGGGCGAGGGGGTGCCTGCATGGTGGACGGGAGGTAGATCACGTTCGGAGACCGTCTCGTACGTCGTGATCGTTGTATTGCATGCTCGGCAGTGTCGTCGGCGCCAGACTTTGGAATCAGACTTACTCGGCCGTGAGTTGATGACGGAAGTGTCTTTATGAGCGCAGTAAGGGCATACCATGACTATATATTGTCATATCGCTATATAAAATGCTAGTGGATAACACTAAGAAAGTGTGGGTAAAAATAAACCACCCCGGTTATAAACAGGGGTGGTTTCGTACAGGTGGTCGTTTCGCCGGTTAGGCGTCGGACCGCACTCTTGCTTTCTGATGGTCGTTCCCGAGGGGAACTGTCTCGAAGAAGAGTGTGAACTTGTCGAGTTCTGATTTGGTTGCATGGTTACCTGTACTGGTTGTATTGGTGGTAGCCATAGGCACATAGTATCACACATACATATTTATGTCAAGACGTGCTTATGCTTGCAACTATGCAGATGGTGATATACAAGACCGGTAAAATATCCATGTATACCCGTGGATAACCTGCGGACAAATAAATACACCCCTGTAGCAGGGGTGTATTTTGAGTGCCGAGAGGGTCTATTGGTTGGTCTGCTGCTTCTCAAGCTTGATGTTCTTGACGACTTCGCTATCGTCTTTGAGGTTCTCCCAGAACAATACCTGGCTGCGCTCGATGTACATTGCATCTTCAGGGCCATGGAGCTCTTTGCCGAGCTTTGTGAGCTGGAGCTGGCTAGACGCGGCGTCATCTTTCTTCTCTTGGTTCTGGACACCTTGCTGCAAATAGTAGATGTCTTTCATAGTCACGGTATCACCGGTGAGTCCGACGATCTTACCGAAGTAGACCTGGCCATTCGTCAGGAAGAGGGCTTGGTATTTGCCCTGTGAGATCGATGGTCCTGATGTAGAAGCACCGAGAACACCACTAGCCCCGGTCAGGCTGGTCGCGCCTTTGACGGCAAGGCCAAGCACACCGAGCGCTAGAACCGCAGCAACACCGTAGACAACTGGTTTCTTAAGTTTAGTTTTCTTCGTACCTCTTGCTTTTGCGTATGGCTGCGCAGGGGCAGCTGGTGCGGCGTCAAATGATGTCGCGACCGGTACGTCTTGTCGTGGCTGTGCATGCACACGCTGTTGTGATCGTAGATCCATTTCTCCCTCACTTTTATATTACTAACCTTGAGGATTATTGTAATACATTTTGGACAAAAAAGCTTGAGTAATTTAATTTATCGGTATATGATGTAACTGTCACCACTATCTGCGAGGGGTAGAGAAGACAAAAAGGAAAAACAAAAAATGGATAGGGTTCACCACGCCGCCACTACATTGGTGCGTCTTTCGCGCCAGCTGATCCCTGTTGCCGCCACATTGTTGTTGGCGTTCTTTGCGTACTTATCTCTTTCTCCCTCCGCCTCCGCCACCCCCACCACCATGAACTTCCAAGGTCGTCTCCTCGACGCCACTGGTGTTCCGGTAGCCGATGGTCTCTACAACATGCAGTTCAAGCTCTACGACGCCAGTACTGGTGGTACACAGCTCTGGACTGAAACAAGAGAGAACAGTACTCCTGACTACCGTGTCCAGGTCACCAATGGTCTCTTTAC
>JBATPJ010000024.1:0-9087 GCA_049291395.1 Saccharimonadales bacterium (SeqCode)
ACTTACTACTTACTACTTACTACTTACTACTTACTACTTACTACTTACTACTTACTACTTACTACTTACTACTTACTACGTCTTCCCCAAAATGCTTCTGCAACCGCAGTTCGATCGAGCGCTCGTGGCGGCCGAATTTTTGACTGAGAGTTTTGAGATCGGTGCCGTTTTGAAACAGTAGCTTTAGCTCGTCATCATCCTTGGCGCTCCATGGTCGATAGGCGTTGGGATTTTTTTCACGCATTTTCTCGAGCCGCTCCGTCCAGCTCGTCGCTTTGGCGTCTTTTTCCACGGCTCGTTTCGTCTCGTCTTTGGCACGCTTCACCGCTTTTTTGCGCAGATGCTCGAAGCGAGCGTGATCGTCACAAGCCTTTTTGCGTAACTGCTCGTCGATCCGTAGCGCTTCGTCGCTGACACGAAGTGCCATGCGGTTGATACCGAGCAGACTCAGCCCATCGAGCGATCGGACGCGACTAAGCGCTACATAGCCCATCCCCTCGACGAAAGCACGACGCAGGTCAATCCGAGCCGCATCGAGCGTCATACCCTGGCTTTTGTGCACCGTGATGGCATAGGCCAGACGCAGTGGGATCTGGCTAAGGCTCGCCCGCTTTTTGTCGCCATCGCGTAGCTCCCATGTGTCGGGCTTCATCGTCACGGTCTTGCCGTTATAAAACTCCACGACCGGATAATCGGTAAATTGTTCGAAGCCAGTGACTTTGCCAAGTGAACCGTTGACGTATTTGCGCTCCGGTGAATTTTTGATCGCCATCACGAGCGCGCCAGTTTTGAGCACTAATTTTTCCGGTGCGATACAGGATCGCTTGAGATTCGCGACATAGTTTTCTTTGCCGGTCGTATGTGACTCGTAGACTTTTGGCTCGCCGTCCAGTTGTCGTAATCGCTGCTCGTTGATCCGATCGACATCGAGATTGGTCGTATGAAGCTCCGTCACCTCGTCATGTGCCAGCTCAGCATCGACGCGGCCGAGTAGTGTCTCGGCGTGACGACGACGCAGATCACCAGCCCGCAGTGAATTGAGTACATCGAGCAGCGTCTCATCGTCTTGACGATGCTGTTCGGCCAGGTAGCAGATCACCGGATCAAGCTGCGGCCAGACGGTCGAGCTTACGACGAAACTGCCCTGCTTGGCATCGTCACGATTGACTGGTGGTAGCTGAAAGAAATCACCGCACATGATGACTTGTATACCGCCAAACGGTCGCTCATCCTGGCGCACCACGCGCGCCACTTTGTCGACCATATCGAGACGATAATCATGCATCATACTGATCTCATCGATGACGAGCACGTCGGTCAGCTCGATGATATCGCGACGTGATTTGAGCAGATAATCTTCAAAATCAGCCGGCAGCGCATCATGCACACCGATACCACTCCACGAGTGGATCGTATTGCCACCGATATGCGTCGCAGCCAGTCCCGTCGTCGCGGTCACCGCGACATGGCGCTTCGAACGCTTGGCTTCGCGGATAAATTGGTTGAGTACATACGTCTTGCCCGACCCAGCCGGGCCAGTCAGTAGGACATGGTGTCCCGCGAGCATGATTTCAAGCGCTAGTTGTTGATCCATTACCCTTATTGTAACCGCTTGCCAGATCAAACGACAGCGTACTAATTACTACGGTCTATTTCTCGCAAGCGATTCCGTCACCGTCGCGGTCAAGACGCGACTCGTATGATGAGTCGGATTTCTTGATGTTGAAGACGCCAGCATTGAAGGCGTCAGTACAGTTAGCGAATGTTCGGCCGTTTGTCGGTTCGCTGGTCGATAGTGCGTCGACTTTACTCTTGGCAGAATTGGTCACCTGTCCATCCGTCGAGTCCACCGGCACCTGAGAGTTGACGTAGCCGAGTCCCGTACCAAGCCACGCGACAGTGATGATACCGAGGACAGCAAAGGCCGGACTCTTTTTGAATCCCTCGGGATCACGCACCCACATGATGATCATGATGACGAGTGGGATGACAGGTAGGACGATCAGCCAGAGCAAATAACCGATGACGATGCGTTTCGTTGCCGACCAGGTCTGATATTTGAACTTCGTAAACGGCAGACGGCTTAGTAGATAGTCAGCGCCGCGCAGAAATATGCCTTTTTGCTCACCTTTGGTCGTGACCTTCACTTCATCTTTTTGCGACTCAGCGGTATGTTTCACTTGGGCCATAGCACCTCCTATAGATAATGTCTTTACTCTATCATGCGCATGACGTTTTGACTACTGTTTGTGACGTAGCTTTGACGGCCACCAGACGATCGCACCGAGATCTTTGATCAGCGCCGGCACCAGGAGCGACCGCACGACGATCGTATCGAGTAGTACGCCGAAAGCTACGATAAATGCCAGCTGGAACAAGAAGAGGATCGGGATCACGCCGAGCGCCGCAAAGGTCGCCGCCAGTACGACACCAGCGCTCGTGATGACGCCACCCGTCACGACGAGGCCTCTGATGACGCCTTTTTGCGTGCCGATCCGCTGCGTCTCCTCGCGTACCCGCGTCATCAGGAAGATATTGTAATCAATCCCGAGTGCGACCAAGAAGACAAATCCATAGAGGATGACAGATGGATCAGCGCCTGGGAATTTGAAGACGTGGTTAAAGAGCAGCGCTGCGACGCCGAGGCTTGCGCCAAACGAAAGCACGGTTGTGAGCAGGAGAAGTATCGGTGCGAGGATTGAGCGTAGTAGCACCATCAGGATGATAGTGATGGCGATGAGGACGATCGGGATGATTAGCTGACGATCATGGATCGACGCGACATTGGTATCATACTGCACCGCCGTCGGCCCACCGACCAGTGCAGCACTATCCGTCGAGCGTACGACTCCCCGTAGACGCTTCACGGTATCTTTGGCCGCATCCGAGTCAGGTGTATCTTTCAGTGTCGCTTGCAGCAAGACTTCCCCGTCGATCACTTTTGGTGTCGCATCGGCAAACGGATAAGCGCTATCGACGATCGACTGGACGGTCGGAACATTTGCCCGAATACTCGCCATGATTGCCGCTGCAGCCTCGGGGCCATACTGCGCCGCAAGATCAGCCTCTTGCTGATCAAGTTTTGCGAGATCTTCATCGTATTTTTTCTGGACTTCGACCTGTATGTCGTCACGAATAGACTGGGCCTGACGACCAAGCGGCTTGACGCCACTTGGCGAATCGTCAGATGTAACTGAGACACCGTCGATGCCTTTGTCGTTCTCGATGATTTCCGCTAGCTGCTCATGGCCGAGAGCCGAACCGATGATCAGCACCGGACTACCCGAACCACTCGGGAAATGTTTGCTGATGATCTCTTGCCCGTCGCGCGCTTCCGATGCACCGACGATCAGTTTGCTTTGTTCGACACCGTCGGCTTTGAGCTGTAGAAATCCTATCGATGCGACGAGCAAAATGATCGTCGTCACGACCCAGATTCGCCTCGGATAATTCGCAACAAATTCACCGACACGATGCCAAAATCCCGTCTTGAGACTTGCGAGATGCTTTGCTCGCGCCGCAGAGTCTGCTTGTGGACTAGCTGGCCAGAAACTCGATCGCCCAAACGCATAGAGCACGACTGGGAGAAATGTCAGCGACGACAGCATCGCCATCGCGATACCGATCGCACCGACCGGTCCAAGTGCTTTGTTGGACGCGAGATCGCTCAGAAATAGACAGAGCAGCCCGACGATGACGGTACTACCACTGGCGATAATCGGCTCCAGCGCGCCACGCAGCGATGCCTGTGTCGCATCCCATTTCGAGGACAATCGATAGAGTTCCTCACGGTAACGAGATATGTAGAGCAGTGAATAATCCGTCGCAGCACCGATGACGAGAATGAAGAGAATCCCTTGTACCTGTCCGTTGAGCTGGATGATGTCAGCTTTGGCGAGATTCCATACGATCAAGATACTCGCCGTCAACGCAAACATACTGGTGAGCAGCACGATGATTGGTAGTAGCACCGAGCGATAGACAATGACGAGGATCACAAACACCACGACCAGCGCCGTCAGAAGCAAGACGCCATCAATCCCTGAGAATGCTTTGGTGAGGTCAGCGGCAAACCCTGCCGGACCGGTCACTGTGTAGCTCAGCCCCTCAAGCTTCGGTGCATCGAGTGTCTTTTTGATCGCCGAGAGAACATCGACAATCTTTAACTTTGTGTCCGTCTGAGCGACGACAAGCACCGCCTGCTTGTCCTCGGACACAATGGCTGGCGAGACATCACCGACGACGCCTTCGACGTCTTGGAGCGCGGCGACCTTCTGGTCGATGGCGTTCTTTTCGACATCATCCACCATGCCATCTCGCGGCGTGAAGACGACTATCGCTGGTATCGTGCCTTCGGAGCGAAACTTCTTGACGTCTTCGTTGACTTTGGTGGCTTCCGCACTACTCGGCAAAAAAGCCGAGAGATCGACATCTGATACCTCGCTGACACGTCCAAAATACGGCCCGCCAATGCCCGCAACGACAAACCAGCCGACGATCAGCACCGTCGGTATCATGATCCGTATCCACTTCGGTGGTTTCCAGCTCGTTCGCTTCATCATATTCCCCTTTTTTCTCATTGCCTACCAGTATACTTGGTTTACGGTTCTCGAACTACTAGTGATCTTTGCGATATTGGATGACTATCACGACGACGACAAGGAGCACTACCGGAATAGCCGTATACATCGTACTGATATCTCTCGTACCATCTCGTATAAGAGCGGGCATAACCATTGCGATAGCTGCGCCCACTACGATCATCAAGTACCACCAGTTCATCCTCGAGCTCAAACGCTTCCCTGGTTGTGCCACGAGATTGACCTCTCGCGAGACGGCCGAAGCGTCCATATAATAATCCGCTTGATGCTCGACCCTCGCCCCGACCGCATCGGCAACTCGCGTCATCGTCTCGATCACAGATTGCGAACTAAGGTTATGCTTGCCGTTCATATAGACATAGAGCTCATCGTCGATGATCTCGATGTCCATTGCCTCTGCCGTATCGACGCACACCGCCATGACGTCCGGGGTGAAGATATAGAGCGCATCCGCCTCATACTGTTTCGGCGCGTAGAGCGTAAAGTGATCGTTAAAATTTCCTTCCAGACGTAGCGTCTGATCCCGGTCTGGTACCTGCGGCAAGTTTGAGATCGATAGCCAATTATTCTTCTTGTTGTCCAAAACCATATGCGGTAAATTGCGGCTGAGTTTGAAGCGGATATATCCGCAGTGATGGGTCTGTTGCTGTCTCCCGCTGCCAGTGATGTATGTGTAGCTACCGATCTCATACCACGACGACCCGTCCGGGATGACGAGTGCTTCATCGACGATGCGGTTATGGCCTACATTGAAAAACATTCCGTTGTAGCGAGGATTAAATTTGTTCGACACGAACTGAAGTTTATTTACCGCGGCAAATGCCTCGATCTTGGCCTTGCGATAAGCGCGAAATATCACAACAACCATGACAAAGAGACCAATACTCACCCCGCACCCTATGACCGTCCAGGCGACGACTACATCTCGCACCAGGAGAGCGAGTCCGCAAATTATCGCCATACCGACTATCAAGATTGCGATCGCTAGTTCATCATCACCAGACTTTTTGAAATACGGTTTTGCTTGGGACCATGACACTTTTTGAACGAGCGGTGTGAAATCAAATTTTTTCATATGATTACAATTATACGTCGTGAACGGGTCGAATTAGTCTCAATTCATCGACCTGATAGTCGCCGTCAGATTGGGCCTCGTAGATTATCTGCTGATCTGCGCAAAAGTAGTCACCCGTCGCCTGCACGCGGTAGTATATCTGCGCCTTTGTATAGTTGCCGTTTTTGAGCTTGTCGCCACGGTAGACCATGTGGTCTCGTTCTTCACCGGCCCTCATATGATGATCAAACTGTGTCGTCACGCCGAGTAGCGTGATCTCGTCGAGCACGATTTCGAGTGGTGAATCGTTGACGAAGGTCATCCACAGCTCGATATCGTCACCATTTTCATGCGTCACGCAGCGTTTGACGGTCACCTCCGGTATCACCTTTTGGCCGGTTGCAGTGCGATACGGGTCATCCTGAACTGGCTGACTATCCTGCGGCTTGACGTCTTGGGCTACGTCATCAGCGGGACGCGCCTGATTCTCATCGGGCAATATCGAATCCTGCCAATGATCCTGCCATTCTTCTTTGGCGCCAGGGTCCTTTGACGCATCACTTGCCTGATACACTGGCTGCCCCGCGACCATCCGTCCTAAGCCCTTCCAAAACCCCATATCATCCTCCATTCTGACAAAATTCTGTTCTCCTCCCATTGTATCACCCGTTATAATGAGCCCTATGGCCGGCTTCAATCACTACGCCAAGCTCAAACGTCTCATCGATGCCGAACCGTCCGGCTGGTATATCGTACGTATCGACGAACCGACAAGCGCGACAAATTTTCGCGGCGAGACGACACATTTCGATCATTATTACCGACTCTACTCCGTCGACAATCAGCCCATCCACTATGGCAAATTTCAGCAGCTCGATCGTCTCGCGACTGCCCTCCACTGCGACATCGCCGCTCTCCCTGTCGTTGATATTTACTAGGGAGTTAGATCATTATTGACGTCGTCGATGACATGGATGAAATTGTCACGTACCGCTCTGGTGTGAGGATTGCCCTGCTGAATCGTTTTGAATAATTCTAGCGAATGATGTTTTTCGAGGTCGGCTAGTTTCAGGAGTCGCTCGAAGGACGGCGTGAAGAGTTTTTGATCATGGATACCCATATCATTGAGTGCTCGCGCGATAAAAAACGTCAGACCCTGTACTACAGCGATTTCACGATCGTGCTCATCGGCACTCATCTCGACCACACCAAGTCCAAGTGAATTGGCAAAATGTTTGATGCTCTCATACGGCTCAGTGGTCGATACTTCTGGACACATGACAAATGTATGCCCTGCGAACGAGACGCTTGCCGACTCCGGCCCAAACATCGGGTGCGTGGCGACGAGCGGCTGATCGGGCATAATCGATCGGATAGTTTCGACCGGCTTCACCTTCACCGAACAGACATCGACGATGACCGTATGCGGCTTCACGATCGGCTTGATCGCTTCCAACGTCTCCATGTACGCATCAAGCGGTACCGCCAGGACGAGGTAATCGACGTCGACCACTTCCTCGAGCGTCACCATCCACGAACTCGTCCGTCCGCTCTGACTATAGACTTTCACCCGAGCATACGAACTAAGCTTTTCCGCGAGAAACTTCCCAAAACTACCGAATCCGATGATCCCAACTGTTTTCATAGCGTATCTTTCAGTTTCATCATTTCTGGCAATGGATCATCGAACCGCACTTCCGGCAAATTACCGACGGTGTCGCGCTCACCGAGTGATGGATATTGTGCCCGATAGGCTGACATGACGTCGCCATGCACCGCATGAGCCATGTCGAAGCCGAGCTTCCCCGCCGCATCTGCGACCGCTTCGACTGACGGCCCCTCGATCTCGATATATGGCTTGAGCCACGGCCATTCGTCGAGCACGATTTCGACATCACCAAGCTGCCATGTCTCGCGGCGCGACTCTTGCAGACTCGTCTTCAGCCAATTGTCATCGATGGCTTTCATAAATGCCATTGCCTTGTCAAAATCATCGACGACGATCTCGATCTCTTTTGCGCCATCGATCGACAGATCATCAAACTGCTTGTATGTCATGACGACCCGATACCCTTCATCGCGCACGCGTGCAAATGCGCCCTTGGCTTTCATGCTGGGATTCTCGAGCGTCAGACGTCGCATTAGTCGCATCGGCTGCTCGCACGTTGCCCCAAGCGCGGTTAGCTTCGCCCGCACTGCGTCATGATCGACGTCCAAAAATTTTGCTTCGATTTCAGTGTTCATGTTGCTCCTCGTATTTCCTCATCTTTATCGCATCTAACTCTTTTGCCGCTGAGTTTGGGTCTGCCCAGCATTGCTCAAACAAGTTCCATGCGATATGCCTGTACGGCACAGGTGTATAGTCCAGGCCGCCTGGGTCATGTGCAAATAACCCCTGATCGTCGTAGCCCACGACAACGATCGAGTGACCAGCAAAGCCATCTTTGCCGCGCAGTCGGCTAGAATTCACGTTCACACGCAGTAGATATCCGTCATCAAGATATCGTCGTACATCCTCTAGGGTTGGTTCTTGGCGATGCACGATATGTGGTCGCGCCAGCAACTTTTTAGCTCGTGTGACTTCGGCTGGAATGTTTGTATGATCGATACACCATTGTCCAACATCCGCCCCAAAAGCACGGACGAGTGCTCCTTCGGGATCATCGACAAAATCTTGTGGGTCTGTCGACTCATAATGCCGCACGTCGCAACCCTGCTCGTCGAACCATACCAGCGCACCGTAGGCCCACGTGCCTTTGTCTTGCTCGTAGCCGCATACGTCGGCCCATTCACTCATAGGGATGCTAAAATTCTTATCAAAATACATCGCGATCATGCGAAACACCACCACGACACACTGCATCCCGTCTAATGTATTTGGCACAAATGGCACATCGTTTCGCATAGTGGTCATACCAGACAGTATAATCTTTTACACCCGGTACTCAAACACCTCAGTCGGTATCTCGAGATCCCGTGCTCGCTGGGCGGTGAGTAGCGTACCGGCGGGAAGTTTCGAAGCTGTCGCGTTACCTTCGAGATGATAGGCGACGGCGCGACTTGCGAGCTGCAATATTTGTTCGTTGCGCGCGTAGAATGCTTCGGGCGTAAGAGCCGTCATATCACTAGGTTCGATCACCGCCGCGGAGTCATGTGAGCGCAGCTCATCGAGCAACGCTATCGTCGCTTCAGCATCAGCGGGCAAGCATTTGCCCTGCGTCGCTCGCTCACGCAGACTCTTTGCATATGCTGTATATTCGATCGGCAAATACACACGCATCACACCACCATATTTCATCGCCGCGATCATGGCGATAGTATCGACACCAGTGCTTCCGCCCGATACAATCCCCCACCCTTCCGCGACAGCCTGCCGGACACGCTCGTCGATATCCTGGCGCATCTCCGCCGTCGCCTCACGCGTCCCGATCA
>JBATPJ010000025.1:0-22500 GCA_049291395.1 Saccharimonadales bacterium (SeqCode)
GTCGCGTGATCGTTATCAAGGTCTAGATCAACACTCTTGATCTCTTCGTCCGTGACGTCTTGGCTACGATCAACTTCACGCTGGACGACAGCTGGCGTCATACCGAAGCCTGGAGGCGTGGCTGGTGATTGCTCGTGGAAGTACTCACTATCAAAGCCAGTGGCGATCACGGTGATGATCAGCTCGTCTTCGATCTCAGGCTTCAGCGTGGCACCAAAGATGATATTGGCATCTGGCGCGACGGCAGCCGTGATGATCTCAGCGGCTTCTTGGATCTCACTCATACTCATGTCGTAGCCACCGGTGACATTGAAGAGAACACCTTTCGCCCCATCGATCGAGACCTCGATAAGTGGTGATTCGATAGCTTGCTGAGCAGCCTTGGCGGCGCGGTCTTCACCGCTCGCCCGGCCGATGCCCATGAGAGCAGAGCCAGCGTTTGCCATGATCGCTTTGACATCGGCAAAGTCGAGGTTGATCAGGCCATGCTCGGTGATGAGCTCCGAGATGCCTTGCACTCCTTGGCGCAGGACGTCATCAGCGATCTTAAATGTCTCCAGCAGCGGCGTGCGGCGATCAATTGTCTGGAGTAGACGGTCGTTCGGGATCGTGATCAATGTATCAACTTGGCGGCCAAGCTGGGAGATAGCCCATTCGGCATTGAGGCGTCGTTTTTCGCCTTCAAAACTAAATGGCTTGGTAGCGACACCGACGACGAGGATACCGAGCTCGCGAGCAACGGCCGCGACGACGTGACCAGCGCCCGAGCCAGTACCGCCACCGGCACCGATGGTGACAAACACCATGTCGGCACCTTCGAGTGCTTTTTTGATCTCATCTCGTGATTCTTCGGCTGAGGCTTGGCCAACGGCTGGATCCGCCCCGGCACCAAGACCGCGAGTTGTCTCACGACCGATATGAATCTTTACGTCAGCTTTTGAGTTATGAAGTGCCTGGGCGTCAGTGTTGACGGCAATAAATTGCACGCCAGACAGGCCGGCGTCTTTCATGCGGTTGACGGCCGAACCACCCGCACCACCAACTCCCACGACTTTTATCGTGGCAAAGGCTTGGATGTCACTTGGTTTTACTTCAGGCATAGTATTTGATCCCCTCGCTTGTTGTTCACAAATAGTATACATGGCTTTTCACAAGCCGCCAATAGTGTGTTCATTTTTTACCCACGAAATGCTCGTGAATACATTTTATGAACGAAACTTACCAAATATATCTGTTAGCTTACCCGTAACATTACCGAGATTGAACGAGCTTTTGCTTGATTTTGATGAGTGATCACCACCATGTATGCCGACCATGCTGCCCTCTAAGTCGATCAGCATGAGTCCGAGTGCTGCGCTCCAAGCCGGAGAATTGACTTGGTCAAAGACGCCAGCAAATTCTGGTGAGTGGCCGATACGGGCGCTGAGCTGCAAGACACTGCGTGCATAATCAGCGATACCAGTCAGTTGTGCCCCACCGCCAGTCAAGACTGCACCGCCAGGCAACTTCGCTGCACGACCGATACTCTTCAACTCTTTGTTTACCAGCTCAAATATCTCCTCCAGCCGTGCATCGACGATCATGTCGATGTCGGCGACAGCGAAGTCATGCGCAGTCTTGTCCATCTTGATCGTGACAGTATCTTTGTGCTCTTTGCGGTCACGTGGCATCGCTGTCGCGTGCTGTAATTTGACCTGTTCGGCGACATCAAGGTCCGTCTTGAGCCCGATGGCGAGATCATTCGTGATATTGACACTACCGACTGGTAGTACCGCGACATGCTGGAGGTCACCTTCTTCGTAGACTGCGACATTGGTCGTCGTGCCGCCCATATCGATCAAGACAACGCCATTTTCGGTCTGCTGATCAGTGACGACGGCTCGTGCTGCCGCCAGTCCCGCAAGTACTGTCGCATGGGCTGCGGTTTCGGTCATCTCGCAAGCTTTGCGAAGATTTTTGACGTGAGGGCTGAGCGCCGTGATGACGTGCGCATCGACCTCGAGTCGGACACCCATCATGCCGATCGGATCTTTGATGTTTTCTTGTCCATCGAGCTGATAACTCCGTGGTGTAACTTCGAGAATCTCACGATTTGCCGGCAGCTGGACGACGGTGGCGGCTTCTTCGACACGGCGAAGATCGTCTTCGGTGATCTCATGACTACCTGCGCCGACGGCGATAACGCCGCGGCTACTCATACCTATGATATGTGAGCCGTTGACACTTACTGTCGCACCACCGATCTGATAGCCGCTCATACGCTCAGCGAGCTCCAGAGCCTTGTCGATCGCGCTCGCGGCATTGACAAGGTTCACCACGGTACCTTTGCGCATACCACTATTGGCACATTCACCGACGCCAATGATTGTCGGGAGAGCTTGGGCACCTTCGACGTGCCCTACCACGCAGCGGACGGTCGTCGTACCGACATCAAGCCCGACTGCATATCGAGAATTTTCTTGCATATGCTTAGTATACCTGCTCCCCGATTATTTACGCAACTTTATCTCTGGGAGTATTGCGCTTAATAACCCACGCGAGCTGGACTGCAAGATTATACCAGCCGCGTTAAGATTTCCGCACCATTTTCCAGTATCAATATCGTATGTTCAAAATGTGCACTTGGCTGCCCGTCGCGGGTGCGAATCGTCCAGCCATCTGGGTCCATGACGACATTGGCCACGCCGAGATTTGCCATCGGCTCAATCGCGATTGTCATGCCCGCGCGGAGCTTTGGCCCCTCACCTGCGATGCCATAATTAGCGATGTCCGGCTCTTCATGGAGCTGATGACCGACACCATGCCCGACGAGATCACGCACGATGCCATAATGATGGATATCGAGCACCCGCTGCACCGCTGCACCGATATCACCAGTCCTCACGCCGTCATGCAGCACATCGACACCAGCGAAGAGTGACTTTTCGGTCTCGCGGACTAGCTGGACAACCTTTGGCGCGACATCACCGACCAGAAACGTCCGAGCACTATCAGTCACCATACCACGATACGTCACGCCGAAATCAAGACTAACGACATCGCCGTCTTGTAGTACGTATTCACCCGGGATGCCATGCACCACCTTGTCATTGACCGAGATACAGATCACGTCAGGAAAACCCTGATAGCCCTTAAACGTCGGATGACCACCCAGTGCCCGTAGCTCACGCGCTGCCACGTCAGCGAGTTCGCGCTCACTGATCCCCGGCGCAACGATCGGCTTCAAGACCATATCGAGGATCGTCGCCAACATCTTGCCGCTTTCGCGCATACCATCGATCTCCGTCGCTGTTTTGACACGGGTAAACATATCAGTCAAGCTTGGGCGCCAATCCCTGCGCCGCTAATTCATCATAGATGCGATCATGAACTTCGCCGGCCGTACCTGTCCCGTTGAGGTGAACGATCGAGATACCTTCCTCGGCAAAGATGCCAAGCACCGGATACATTTTCTGGCGATAGATGGTCATACGACGAGCGATAGTATCGGGAGTATCTTCTATGCGGCCACGCTTTTCGAGGCGTCGCATGATCTCACCCTCTGGTACTTCGAGTGCAACGACAAGATCAATCTTGTGATCGTTGCGCTCCATAAATTCAGCAAGCCATTCGGCCTGTATCTTCGTCCGCGGGAAGCCATCGATGATGACATTGGGATAATCTTTGGCCTTGGCGTCTAGTATGGCGCGCTCGAAGACCTCATAGGTCAGCTCATCACTGACGAGCTCGCCTGATTTTAGCACGCTGATGACTTCAGGATCGCGGCTTTCGCGCAGCATCTCGCCAGTCGATAACCATTTCCAGCCCATACGCACGCCGAGCATCTGCCCCTGCATACTTTTACCGGCACCTGTCGGACCAAAAAAAATAATCATGCCCCCGCTCCATCTGTTACTGATCGTAATTTTATCATCATGAGCATAGGTATTAGCGGCTCTTCCCGACTGTCTTTGGTCGCGTCTCCTCGGCTCGAAGCTTGTGATGATTGCGATAATACGTCCATTTATTCCAGCCGATGATACCGAGGATGAAAAGCATGATAACCCCGACAAGCCCGGTGCCTTCACGGTAGATATCACCGAAGATAAATAGCAGTGCTGCAGCGAGAATTATGGCGATGCTCGCGACCTGCCCCACGATCATATGCTTCGCGACACGTTTGTGATGGGCATGATACTCGTTCTTTGCCAGCGGTTTCTTGGTTTTCATCTCTTACCTACGTTAATGATTATGCTGCGTCCTATTGTAGCGCGTCTTTGACGAGTTTGGCAATCAGTCCACCATCGGCTGCGTTGCCGACCCGAGCCTTCACGGCACCGATCACACGCCCCATGTCTTTGGCGCCGTCTGGTTTGATCTCGTCGATCGCTGTTGCGATGATAGCTGAGAGCGCTGCCTCATCCATTTGCTCTGGCAGATACGCACTCAAGATTTCTTTTTCGGCGCGTTCTTTAGCGGCACTTTCGGTGTTGCCACCTTGCTCGAACAGTTCGGCCGCTTCGTCACGCTTTTTGCATTCACGGGCGATGATCTTTTCGATGTCTTCTTCGGGGAGGCCTGTCTCACGAATCTTCTTCGCGACTTCTTCGTACAATATAGCTGATTTTAGACCCTGCAACGTCTGGGTTCGCAAGGTATCACGAGCAAGCATGGCGGTTTTGAGATCCGCCTGAATTGTGTCTTTGAGGGCTGACATATCGCCTATCGCACGCCGAGACGCATCTTCATCATCTTGTCGGCTTTGCGGGCGCGGCGGATAATGGCTTTTTTGCGTCGTTCGATCTTGCTGATCGGTTTTTCAAATCGCTGTGTTGCTTTGACCGTGCTCATGACACCAGACTGCAAAACTTTGCGGTTGAAACGGCGAATCAAATTCTCATTCGCCTCTTTGTCGTCTTTACGGGTAACTTGAATCATATGCGTGCCATTGTAGCAAAAATATAACAGAGGCGCAACCCCACTCTAGCAGCGAGAATATTTCCACGTATACGATTATTGGACCGGCACCGGGAGCTACTTCGCCTCAACGAGCTCAAGTCGTAATAGCCGTCCCTCGACCGTCCGCCTACCCTGCCATTCGTTGATAGTCAGCTCTAGCCAGACAGTGACACGGTCGCCAATGATTGCGGTAAATTCATCAGATTTGTTAAACGCCACAGCATGAAATGTCTTGTCGTGAGTATCAGCCAACGTGTATTTGACGTGCTGGCCGTGGTCGCCCATAGTGCGTCGACCGATCACTTCGACCGGGCTGACGCGAAATATCGGGCTGGGATTGCCATTGCCATACGGCTCGAGTCGCGCCATATCGCCGATGAGCGTCTCGGTGAAGTCACCGAAGCCTTCGAGCGTCACGTCGGCGTTTGGCAGGAGATACTGTAGCTGATCGCTGAGTTTTAGTGTCTTGTAATAATCATTGATCGCCTCGCGCCAGGCGTGAATATTGGTCGTTTGGAGCGCGACACCGGCAGCTAGCTTATGACCACCACCTTTGATGAGGTGCTGCTCGGTCGCACGGATACCCTCCACTGCCGAGAAATCCCCAAAGCTGCGGGCCGAACCTTTGGCTGTGCCGTCCTCAAGTTCTTGCAAGACAAATGTCGGCTTGTGATAGCGCTCGAGGAGCTTCGCCGCGACAATTCCGATGATGCCATGACTCCATGATGGATCGCTGACGATCAGGACGTGGTCGCTGGTGCGCTCGGCGGCTTTGTCGATCGCCTGACGAAATATCCGATCTTGTTCGGCACGGCGCTCGAGGTTCATCGCCTCAAGTTGCTCGGCGATCTCCAGCGCCCTGGCCGAGTCGGTCGCCGTCAGTAGATCCAGACTGAGCTGAGCCGTCTCTAGCCGCCCCGAGGCGTTGAGCCGCGGCCCAAGCATAAAACCAAGCGAGCGCGCATCAACTTCACTTGGTTTGACCCGCGCCACCGCCATCAGTGCGCGCAGGCCTGGTCGACGCGTCTTACGCAGGACTTCCAGCCCCCAGCGTACATTGGCGCGATTTTCATCCTGCAGTGTCACGACATCACAGACAGTACCGAGCGCCACGAGATCGAGTAGCCATTTTTCCTGGCCTTGCTCGAGGCCTGATAGTCTCGTTTGCAGAGCTTGCACGAGCTTAAAGGCTACGCCGACTCCGGCAAGGTCAATGAAGGGATAGAGCGGAGAGTTCTTAGATCTTAGATCTTGGTTCTTAGAGGACTCTCTGGAGGCGCCAGCCGCCAATGTTCGCTGATCTTCTGAGGAGACTGTCGAAGCCGAAGGCTGAGAGCCGAACGCCACAGGCGCAGAGCCCTGTAGAGAGTGCTCCGAAGAAGATTGGCGAACATTGGCGGGCTCCATGAGTAACCGCTTTGGATTGATCACCGCCACAGCATCCGGCATTGTCTCCGCCACCGAGTGGTGGTCAGTCACGATGACATCGACGCCGCAGGCATTTGCCCGGGCTACCTCGTCGAAGCTGAGACTTCCACAGTCCACCGTTACGATCAGATCAGCACCATCCGCGGCAATTCGTTCGATCGCATCACTACTGAGCCCATAGCCTTCGACGAACCGATTCGGGATGAAGGCGCCGGTCGAAATACCGAACGACGCAAAAGCATCGAGCAACAGCGTCGTCGCCGTCAGGCCATCGATGTCATAGTCACCATAGATCACCACCCGCTGCTTCTTATCGTGCGCCTCGACGAGCCGGGCCACCGCCGCTTCCATATCTGGCAGTAAAAACGGATCATGCCGATAGTCATCATACTGCGGATCTAAAAATGCCTGACGCTTGTCCGTCGTATCATACCCGCGCCCAATCAAAATCTCACGAATGATCCCCTCGTGAGATGATGCCATCGCCTACTCTGCGCTTGCGCGTTTGGTTTTGTTTTGGTGATGCTGCTGTGATTTGATAACGATACTTTGTAGCTCTTTAAAGATCACAAAGTGCTTGTTCGTGCTATAAATCTTGGTATTTCCCTGCTTCTCGCTGGTGAGGAAACCGACCTTCTCGAGACGCTTAAGCTCGCGCTGGATGTTACCCGGGTCTTCTTTGATTAGCTTGGCAAGACCGCGTACGTGTGTCCGAAAATCAGGATACTTCGCGTAGACCACGATGATTTTACGACGCACCCTTGATGTGATAAAGACATCCAACATAATGACTCGTTACACCCTTACATTTATTTGCTTGTTGATAATTATTCTACAGTTAAACGCGCGGCAACACAAGCCAATTTCCATGAAAAGTCCTGTGATAAACAGTACTTTATTCGCTATCGCCATGACAAGATCGTGTTGTTCAAGATCGAGATAATCTCTTTGTGATCTGGGATGTCGTTGTTGTCATAATAGTGATTCGTCCCCATATAATTTGTCGTCACCCCGAGTACATGCAGCTCATCACTCAGGATATGCATCCGGTCGACAGCATCCACCGCTGCGATCGGTGTCACCACGATAAGACGCTTGACGCGAATCGGCTTCATATAGTCAGCGACTGCATCGAGGCTGGTACCATTGGGCAGTCCATCGGCTACCACGATAACATTGTGTCCGCGCAGCATCGTTTCATCGACAAGCCCCCCATCGCTAAGTAGTCGATTTATCCGCGACGTCACACTCCGTTTTTGATCTTCGAGATAGCCGTGAAACTCCGAGAAATACTCCTCGATCTCACCGATGCTAAACATCCCGTTATAGGTAAACCGACCACTTTGGTTGACCGTGCCAAACAGTGCCCCCTCACCCGGCACATCGATCTCCTCGACGAGCATCATCGTCAGTGTCGCGTGCAGACTCGCTGCGATCTGCTGGCCGACCAGCACCGCGCCATCACTAAGGCATAGCACAACGGTATCCTCGTATCGATACTGCATCAGCTCGAATGTCAACCGATAGCCAGCCTCTGCCCGTGATTGAAAATACATACGCTAATTATAGTGTAGTCAGCACAAAGTAGTAAGTAGATAGGTGTTCGCCCGCTATAATTAAGACTATGCATTATTACGAGGTAGTTCCGCTCAAGATCGTTCACGGTAGTGACGGTAGTTTGACGTACCAGTCAGAGCTATCGCTCCTGCCAGGCTCGATCGTCACGGTACCCGTCGGCAAGCAAACCGTCGTCGGGATCGTGATCCAGCAAGTCGCGAAGCCTACCTTTGCGACAAAGTCGATCGACACCATGATCGAGACGACACCCCTACCCTCAAGTCTCCTCGTATTGGCCGACTGGATGAGTCGATTTTATGCCACACATCCCGTCACCGTCTGGCAAACCTTGCTCCCCCGCGGACTCCAGAAAAAGCGTCGTATCACCTCTCAAAACGCTTCCCACCCCATTCGGGATCGAACAACTATTGTGCTCAACGACGAACAACAACAAGCAATCACAAGCATTTTGGAGAGGCCCGTCGGCACCAGTCTCGTTCACGGGATTACCGGCTCCGGCAAGACGCAGATCTACATCGAACTTGCGAAGAAAGCGATCGCGGACGGTCGCTCAGTCATCATCCTCGTCCCGGAGATCGCCCTCACCTCACAGCTCATCGCAGAGTTCATGCCTCACTTCCCCGATGTCGTCGTGACGCACTCTACCATGACCGAATCAGCCCGCCATGCGACGTGGCAAAAGCTCCTCAGCGCGACATCACCCTATGTCGTGATCGGACCACGTTCGGCACTATTTAGCCCCGTCCCAGATCTCGGTCTCATCGTCATCGACGAATGCCACGAGATGACGTTCAAACAAGAGCAGTCACCGCGGTATTCTGCCCTGCGCGCTGCTGCCGTCCTCGCCTCCTCGGCTAAAGCCCGGCTGGTCCTCGGTAGTGCGACGCCAAATGTTACAGACTATTACCTTGCCCTGCAGTCCGATCGCCCTATCATCGGGCTGACCAAGCCTGCTCGACTCGGTACCGTAAAGCCAAGCGTTGCGCTCGTCGACATGACGAAAAAACTCAATTTCTCACGTCATTCGCTGTTCTCAAACGTAATGCTCGATACGATGAAAGTAACCCTCGATCACGGTCATCAAGTACTTGTCTTCCATAACCGTCGTGGCACTGCACCGATCACACTGTGCGAAAATTGTGGCTGGAATGCTCTCTGTATGCGCTGCTATGTCCCACTCACACTTCACACTGATAGTTTCGAGCTGCGCTGTCACATCTGCGGTCAGCATGAACGCGTCCCGACCTCCTGTCCAGAGTGCGGGAGAGCAAATGTCATCCATAAAGGCGTTGGTACCAAGCTCATTCATCAGGAGCTGGCAAAACTCTTCCCAGGCACGCGCATCGCGCGATTTGATGGTGATAACGACAACGAAAACACGCTCGACAAGCATTATCAAGCGTTATACGACGGCGAGATCGATATCATCATCGGTACCCAGGTCGTCGCTAAAGGTCTCGACCTTCCTCGGCTTCGGATGGTCGGTGTCGTCCAGGCTGATGCCGGTCTCGCCCTGCCGGATTATCTCTCAAGTGAGCGTACGTTTCAGCTCCTCGCTCAAGTCACGGGACGCGTTGGACGCAACGAACACCCCAGCAGCGTCGTCGTCCAAAGTTACCAGCCAACTCACCCCGCCGTGCAGTACGGCATCGCGAGCGACTACAAGCAGTTTTATGATCTGACACTTGCCGAACGACAACGCGCTCATTTCCCACCATTTACCCATCTACTCAAACTAATCTGTATCTATAAGACCGAATCTACCGCCATCCGTAACGCCCAGACGCTGGCGCGTGAACTTCGCCGCATCGCCCCATCGCGCGTCGAGCTCCTCGGCCCCACGCCGGCTTTTTATGAGCGCGTCCACGATACCTACCGCTGGCAAATCGTCGTCAAATCCCCCGTCCGTGACGATCTCATCACCCTCCTATCTCATCTTCCGCCCACGCACTGGCAATACGAACTCGATCCCGCCAGCCTACTGTAGCTGTCTACGCTCAAAGAACTGCCATCCAAGATCTCACTCATCTGTTATACTATTCATAATATGGCATCGCGAAACGACATCATCACCCTCCCTCACGCTGATCTACGCAAAAAATCAACCCGCGTGCATGTGATTACCGATGAGACTTTGCAGCTCATCGACGATATGACAGCTGCCGCACTCGACTGGGAAGACTCTAGGCCCCACGAAGTCGCCGTCGCGCTTGCCGCCGTCCAGATCGATAGACTCGAGAGGGTCGTCATCGTACGAGCTGACTTCGACGACAAGACAAACCGCGAATTCGTACCACTCATTAACCCCGAGATCGTCAAATCAGAAGGCACACCCGTACTAGAACATGAAGGCTGCCTCAGTGTAAGCGACATCTACGGCATGGTGCCCCGCTTCCCGAAAGTTCGTGTCCGCGCGCTCAATGTGAATGGCCAGGAAGTCCGCATGAAAGCCGACGGCTTCATCGCCCGCATCCTTCAGCACGAGATCGATCATACAAATGGCATCGTCTTTATCGATCATATCGATCATGATCATGACGCCTTTTATAACCTAAATACTGCTGGTGAATTGGAGAGCCTGAGCTATGACGACGTCAAAGCGCGTGGTATTTTTCGGCAATGAGCGCCTCGTCAGTGGCCTCAAGCACACTGACACACCCATCCTCCGTGGTCTGATAGAACGTGGATACGATGTCGTCGCTATCGTTGCGAGTCACAGCGATGCCCGCTCACGCACAGCCCGTACTCTCGAGGTGGCCGAGGTCGCAAAGGAGCACGACATCCCTCTTCTCCTGCCAGCAAAGCCCGGAGATATCGAAACCGAGCTCCGTGAGTTGCACGCAGATGTCGCCATCCTCGCCGCCTACGGCCGTATCATCCCTCAGCGAATCATAGATGTATTCACCTCGACGGGCATTGTAAATATCCACCCATCGCTCCTCCCTCGCCATCGTGGATCGACGCCCATCGAGACAACGATCCTTGCAGGCGACACTATGGCTGGTGTCAGCATCATGCAGCTAAGCGCTGGTATGGATGAAGGTCCTGTCTATGCGCAGCAGTCTATCGAGCTCACTGGTCATGAGACAAAGTTTGATCTCTATGAGAGACTCAGCACACTCGGCGCGGAGCTGCTCTTTGCTTCACTACCAGATATCATCTCCGGTCACTTGCAGCCTATTGCACAACGAACAGACGACGTATCATATACAACACCTATTGTGAAGTCCGATGGCATCATCGACCCCATAACAGATAGCGCGACCATGATCGAACGCCACATCCGCGCCTACCTCGGATTCCCCAAATCAAAGCTCAGCTATCGAGATAACGATGTGATCGTCACATCAGCGAAAGTAGTTGATTCCCCTGTCGACGGTGAACTTTGTATCGCCTGCAACGAAAACTCCACCTTACTGGTGGAGTCTCTG
Organism: Saccharimonadales bacterium (SeqCode); assembly: GCA_049291395.1. Lineage (GTDB taxonomy): Bacteria > Patescibacteriota > Saccharimonadia > Saccharimonadales > Saccharimonadaceae > JAPUDQ01. The sequence continues at coordinate 11,376 of JBATPJ010000025.1, forward strand.
ATCGCGCCGAATGGCAAATCAATGAGTGGTAGCGCCTACCTACGCGGCTTGCGCTGATTCGCCTTCACCGAGGATCGTCGGTGCATTTGCTCGGATCTCCGTCTTCAAGGCTTCGAGTTCAGCCGCGACTACATCACGATAATCAGGTCGATTGAGCTCGAGCCATTTGAGTGATCCGTACTCACAAAGGACGGCAAGCTCGCTTGTCCCCTCTGGCGCAGACTGCTGTAGCTGAACAAAATCTTGGCGCGACGCGTAGTCGGACATGTTCGTAGCAAACCAAGCCCGGACCTTGTCCTCGGCTTGATCGACGAATGATTCAAACTCGCCCATCTGCTGTTCGCTTAGCCCTTCAGACAACTTCGTCCCCACGCGCAGCTCCAGCTCTTCATAGATATGCTGCAAAAATGCTTGCTTCTGGTCTTCCGGCAACGCCGCCAGGCCTACGTCAGTCAGAAAGTTATCGTCGAGTTGAAACATGTGGTTTTATCCCCTTTTTACGTATTTGTCTTCATTATACTATATGTACTAGGCTGCTGTGCGAAGCTGGTTGGCCATAGCCGTTAGACCGCGCTGTACGATAGTACGAACTTTATCAGGCAGGACCGAATCATTGCCCGAAGGGCTATTGAACTCATACTGCTGACGAATCGGGTTGTACTGAATAATCGGCTTACCATCTGAATATGCATATTCGGACAAATCAGATGCGATCAAGTTTGGCACTGGGACATGCTCGCTGACAAATCTTGAGACGTCACCACGATTGATCAATGAATCATAATCTCCAACTGTAAGGCCGCCAAGGTGTAATGAGCCTTCGGATACGAGTTGATTTAACGTATCCATAATCCCAGCCGTCGCGGGATTGAGCGACTCATAATACGGTGCACGTATACCATCAGTTACGATCCGCATCTGCTCAGATGTAGCCGCCGGTGCAACTACTACATTAGGACCTGTAGTAGTGTTGCTGCTTTGTGCAGCTGTCGATCCGGTGGCAGTGTCCGCTGCGCCTAGCTTCACAGAGTTATTGAGCGTACGGTCGTCTGCAAAATCACGGAATATCGCATCAGCTCCAGGGCGGAACTGGCCAGACGGCGTATCGTCACCGACAACATCGAGCTTAATCCCATACGGACTACCGAATCTATCGGCGAGACTATCACTCTTATAGCCTGTGCCTTCCGTAACAAGTGCGTCACCAAGCGCCTTGACCTCATCGCCCGTCAGGTCCTTGATACCGTAATCTTTGGCTTCACTGATGATACCGCCACCTTTGCGAATACCGATAGCGTCAGAGCCCTTTACCTCTGTGGCTGCCATCGTCGCTTCAGTATCAAGCATGCCTTTTGACTGGAAATGTTCGACGATGATCTTGGCTGCGCCTTCAGGTAGTTTGCCATCTGCTGGCATACTAAGTCGTGGCTCACCATTTGTGAAGTAGACGAGCTTCGGGTATTTGGCATCGAGTTCTTTTGCGAGCGAGACCATCTCAGCCTTCATCTCAGCCTGAGAGACCCCAGGGAAATGCTTTGCGAGGCTATAAAATCCTTCGCCTTTTTTCAGCGCCAGATCAACGTCTTTCTCATCAAGGAACGCCTTAGCGTCAAACGGAGCTGCGGGAGCCTTTTCTACAGGATTCACGCCATTACCGCCAGTGTCACCGGGAGCAGGAGTAGGAGCAGTATTACCACCGTTAGTCAATGTGCCAGCTTTAGCATACCCTTCACCCCGTAGGTCACTTGTCGGTAGCCTGCCTTCGTTCGGATGAGCGGTCTCGTCTGGTGTTACCGACCCATCACTACTTTGACCGGCAGCGGTGTTCTCACCTTGATTAAAATGATCGAATACCCACTTGATTGGCCCTGCTACTGGGTTCGTTGCGATAAAGTCGCCGACACCCTCTTTGACAGAGTCGGGTACCAAGGCAGGGACGCGTATGTTCATCGAAGGGACAGAAGGAACGAAGTCATGGACGAGTGCACCGACACCACCGAAGAACATACCCGCGGCCATGCCGCCCAACAAACGGTTTCTGTTGAAATCATGAGCTGCCTTGGCACGTTCCGCTGTAAGATCGGCGATCATCTCGTGCAATGAACGAGTGTCAGCGTTTGCGACAAGCTCATCTTTCTCAGTTTGCAGCGCTGTAACTGCATCTGTGTCACCGCTATTCTGAGCAGCTTCGATCGCTGTGTCTATCCGCCCTAATTCATTCTTGAATGTCTCATGAGTCGTATCGTATTCACCACGAAGCGTCGTGATACGCGCCTCGATATCTTTGCGCTGCAATGTAGCGATCCGCTCATCAGCGGCAGAATTCATCTTCTGGATAGCATACGCACGAGCCGCACGAGTACCGACGAAGCCGGCTGCAGCACCGACGACACCGGCTGCGGCTGCAACCGGCATCACAAATGCCACACCGAAGCCGAGCGCCGCTCCACCGAGTGCAGTAATAGCATTCTTAGCAAGCGTGCCTTTGTAATTTTCTTTCGAATATATAAATTGGAATCGTCGACCGGCACTTTTGAGTGTCTGCATCGAGAGCAGACGGTGCGACGCCTGGGCTGATGGATCAACTGGAGTCCATGCTGACCATTTGCGCATCACAAATCCCATCACGCGGTTGCGATCGCCGATCTTTTCTACGCGAGACTGTTCCATGCGATCGATAAACAGGTTTGTCTGCTCATCGATGAAGGCTGCGATGGCAGTATTCAGATCTTCCTCGCTTAAAGCTCTCGTAGCGTCATTTTCGACCATCATTTGTGTCGCGAGTGCGGATACGAGTTCTTCGTGAGCTTCCTGGGCCGATTCGAGCTTCTTGGTTCGCTCAAAGATACCGGCTTTGTCTGCACGCTTGCGCAGTAACTCGCCATACTTCTTCGCGAGATCACTTGACTCTTTTTTCACATCATCGAGAGATTCATTTGCTTGTTCTTCCTCCCACTTGTCCCAGATCGGCTGGCTATACTTATCGCGCATTTTAGCCAGGTGAGCATCACGACGAGGCTTATCCGTCATTGGGTCTTTCTTCCGCCACTGTTCCGTCGTACTCTCCGCGGCAGCAAACAATGCAACTAAAACATTTTCATATTCATCTTTGTCGAAGTCAGCTTTACCCTTGTCAGTCTGAACACCGTGCAACTCCATATATGCCTCTATCGCATCATAAAGTTCTGCCAAAATGTCAGCATCGGTCTTACCATCGGCTATTCGACTCTCATAGAAACCGACGAATTCACCCTCAAAAGCCTCGGGCTGCAAATAGATCGGCGCACCAAAGACCTCAGCCTTCACGTTTTCTACGCGCAGCGCATCAGAAACTGTGTCACCTGAGTCAGGGGCCGCGATGAGACCATTCTCGTAAGCTGTACGCAAAACGCCTTTTACGCGTTTTGTGGCTCTTGTTAGTACTTCGGGTGCTTTGGGTGCCATTGTGGTGGATCCTTTGGGGTAGTTCGCCCCTTAACGTTACCTGATGAGAGATATGGTTGTATATTAGCACAAATGTTATATTGTGTCAAATATAGTGTGCTCTATACTCTTCTCATCGTGTAGCGCCCTAATATGTTTGTTTTTATGAAAATAACGCTCATAGTTAATAATACTCCTAAGAGGGACTGCTCGCAAGTAGTGTAATCGCGAGAATAACAGATGAAGACTACGTTACAGCGAGCGCTTCTTGAGCTCGCGAGTGAAGAATTCGAGGCGGTCGCCGACTTCGAGGACGAGCTTGCCCGACGTCGATAGTTCGAGGCCACACTGCTCGCCTTCGAACACTTCTTTGGCGTCTTGTTGCTGGCGCTGAACGTGCTTGACTTCGGCTTCGGCGATGCGCTCTTTACTACGAACAACGCGGGCTAACAGAGATGGGGCGACTTTGCCACGCAGCACTTCTCCACCGGCGATAACGCTGTCTTTCGTTGTGCGGAATACACCGAGAATCTTCAGCTCACCGATCTCCGTCTCGACTACCTCTGGGCTGAGCATGTCAGTCATGACGGCTCGCACATCATCGAGCAGCTCATAGATCACGCGGTAATTACGGATGATGACGTGGTCACGCATCGCGGTTCGTTTGACGGCTGGCGGTAGCTGGACGTTAAACCCATAGATGACCGCGTGAGAACTCTCGGCCAGACGAACATCGTTTTCGGAGATATTTCCGACGCCTGAGCGAATGACGCGAACTGATATCTCACCGTTATCAAGTAATTTCAGGCTATCAACAAGCGAGGTCAACGACCCCTGTACGTCGGCGCGGACGATGACATCCAGCTGCTGGGTCTCGTCTTGTTTTTTCATGAGGTTCAGGATATCTGAGCCTGTGATGTTGGCGCTCACGGCGTTGTGCTCGAGTTCGCTACGGTGTTTGGCTACTAGCTGGCGGGCTTCTTTCTCGTTTTTGACGACGACGAAGCGATCACCAAAGCTTGGCAACTCTTTAAACCCAGTGACGGTCGCTGGTGTCGATGGACCGGCCAGCTTGATCGGTCGATCAGCATAGTCGACCAGTGTCCGTACCCGGCCGTGCGCGAGGCCGGCAACGAGATGCATACCGGTGTTGAGCACACCGTGCTCCACGAGGAGGCTCACTTCTGGCCCGCGACCGATTTCCATGTGGGCTTCGATAACGAGGCCTTCGGCTGGCACGTCTGTCTCGGCTTTGAGCTCCTCAAGATCAGCAACCAGTAGTACCATATCGAGCAGTTTGTCGAGGCCCTCGCCAGTCTTGGCGCTGACCGGTACCATGATGACATCGCCGCCCCATTCTTCAGGGTTGAGATTGTGATCGGTGGCGAGCTGGCCTTTGACCATGTCGACATTGGCAGCGGGTTTATCGATCTTGTTGATCGCAACAACGATCTTGGCGTTGGCTGTCTGGGCAAATTTGATCGCTTCGATCGTCTGGGGTTTCACCCCATCATCCGCCGCAACCACGATGATAACGACATCGGTAAGCGCTGCGCCGTGCTGGCGAAGAGCCGCAAATGCCTCATGGCCAGGTGTATCAAGTAGCGTGATCGGTCGGTTTTTGCGTACGGTCTGGTAGGCACTAATGTGCTGCGTGATACCACCGGCTTCGCCTTCGACGACTTTGGTCTCGAGCAGCGCGTCGAGCAAGCTTGTCTTACCGTGATCGACGTGACCCATGACAGCCACGATCGGTGCTCGCTCTTCGGCTCGGTCAGTCAGCTCACGCTTGGCGGCTTTGATCGGTTCATCGGCTGATTTTTGCTGCAACTCAGCATCGATACCGAGCTCACCGACGATGATCTGTGCCGTCTCGACATCGATACGTTGGTTCAGCGTCGCTGCGATACCGTTTTTGAACAGCTCACCGACAAGTGTCGTCGCTGGCAAGCCCAAAAGCTCGGCGAGTTCACCGACCGTGATCTGGCTGGGGACTTGGATAATCTTTTCTGCTGCCATAGTCGGAGACTCCTTTCTTATGCTATAGAGACAATCGAGCGGACGAGTCGTATCGTCCGCTCTCAGTCGCTATGACTCTTTTTTCTTTGCTTTGGTCGATGTCTTTTTGAGCGTCAGAGAAATCTTGCGATTGTCTTTGTCGATCTCAAGCACCGTAAATGTCTTACGGGCGTTCAGGGTAAAGACTTTTTCAGGGTCAGCACCTTCTCCTTCGCCAAGCTCAGAGACGTGAACCAGTGCTTCGACGGCAGGGCTGATCTGGACGAATGCGCCAAACGGCGTGATCCGCGTCACCGTGCCTTCGACTTCTTCGCCACTCTTGAAGGCTTCGACTTCTTTGAGCCATGGGTCTTCTTGGAGCTGCTTCATGCTGAGGCTGAGTCGATCTTTGTCGATAGCGATGATCTTGGCCTCGATCGCATCGCCAACTTTGACGTAGTCAGATGGGCTGTTGACCCGCTCCCAGCTAATCTCGGAGATGTGGATCAGGCCTTCGATACCGCTGACGTTTACGAACGCGCCGAAGTCTACGACACCCGTGACAACACCAGTCACCGTATCGCCAACTTTGAGTTTCTCAAATCGCTCTGCGAGACCTTCTTTGATGGCTTCTTTTTCACTGAAAATCAGCTTGTTTGCCTTGCGATCGACGTCAAGGACGCGAACGCTCAGTGGCTTGCCGATCAGGCTGTTGAGACGCTGTAGGATCTCGTCTTTGTCAGCACCGCCCACGCGTGGGTAATGCTCGGCAGAGAGTTGTGATACTGGCAGGAAGCCACGTACACCCTCAAGCTCGATGAGCAGACCGCCGCGGTTGGCGTCATACGGAGAGACTTCGATCGTCTCACCATCATCGATGATGCGCTGAATCTCGTCCCAACCACGATCCTTGGCTGCTTTGCGCAGGCTCAAAAGACTGTAGCCGTTGTCCATCTCAGTCTCAACGACACTTGCCGTGACACTTTCGCCAGGATTGAGCTCTTTGCCAAATCCGATCTCACGACGAGGGACGATGCCAACACCGAGAGGGCCGAGATCGACCATTACTTCGTGCTTGTGCACGCTGATAATTGTGCCCTCGACGGTTTCGCCGAGTGCTAATTGTTGGACTGTTTCGCTCGCAAGCAAATCATCCATGGTAACTGTTTTTGTCATAAGTAGGTATGACTCCTTTTCTATAGTGTATTTCCTCATGGCCAATGATCGTCAACTGACGCCACGTCCAAAAAGATTATATCTATTGTACCACTGTTAACAGATTAAGTAAATCGCCTGATCGGTGTCGGTGCGATGATACGTGATAAGTAGGAATATCTTATACCGTTGACGAACGGCCGCGTGAACGAATGTAAGCCGTTGTGACGTATGCAACACCGCCAAGAGCTAGTGCCGTCATGATGCTGTCTTCAACGGGACCACTCGCAGCAACTGGGACTGTCGATGTGGAGTGAGGGGTTTGCGACTCAGGCTGCGTCGGCGCAGCTGACGATGACGGTGTCGTCGTCGAGGTACTAGAGGTCTGCGATGGATAATCTTGGGATGGTGTCTGTGGTGATGTCGTCGTACTCGTGCTCGTATCAGGAGTGGTTGGCTCCGTCGTCGTCGCGCCACGATCATCTTGATTTATCGTTGTCTCGACGCTCGGCGTAGTATTAGTCGTCGTCTGTGTCGTCTCAGGGGCAGCAACCGTCTTGGGAGCCTGGGATTTGACCCACCAGAGACCGGTCAGCAGTACAGCAAACAAAGCCAGCCCGACCAGGAGGTAGATGACGATATTGCCACGCTCTGATTTCATGCCCTGTTGCTCCTCAACGCCACCCGTTATCAATATACGTAGTATACCACCTTTTTCACCCTGTTACAATCAGTTCATAGGATGCTACAATGATATTATGCTCATTACTGTCGATACCGGAGGGACCAAAACGCTTGTTGCGACATTTAACCGTCATGGCAAACTCGTGCAAAGTGAGCGATTCCCTACTCCCAAAGACCCCCAGGAGTACATCGAGCTTGTCGCCTCGACAATCACGACGCTCTCAGAAGGCAAAGAGCTTGACGCCATCAGCGTCGCCGTGCCCGGGATGGTCCGCGGCATGACCGCTGTCTGGTGCCCCAACCTCGGCTGGGAAAACGTCCCCGTCGGTACACGTCTGAAAAAACACTTCTCATGCCCGATATTCCTCGAGAACGACGCCAATCTCGCTGGCCTCGCCGAGACACGCGCCCTTGCTCATATCCCCGATGTCTGTCTCTACGTCACCGTCAGCACTGGTATCGGTACCGGTATCATCGTTGATGGCAAGCTACATCCCGGGTTCAACAACAGCGAAGCCGGGCATATGATGCTGGAATACGACGGGCGGATGCGTGAATGGGAGAAATTCGCCTCTGGACGCAGCATCAAATCAACCTACGGCAAATTTGCCCGCGATATCCACGACCGACACGTCTGGGATCAGATCGCTGACAAGATTAGCCGCGGACTCGGTGCCCTCATCCCTCTCTTCAACCCCGAGATAATCATCATCGGTGGTAGCATCGGCACGTATTTTGACCGTTATGATCACTCTCTCCGCACTCACCTTCGACACTATCTGAACGACCACTTAGCGCTGCCTGAGATACGGCAAGCGATCCACCCCGAAGAAGCCGTCATCTATGGATGCTACTACTATGCCGTCGACCAGCTCGATGCTTAAGCGTATACGTCACGATTACCCCCAGTTCACCTTCCAAAACGCTCATGTCGCCCACTGGTCACCGCGTGACAACACGGTGTATTTTCGCCCGCTCCGTACTCCCCGCGACAAGGTTACATTTCTCCACGAGCTCGGCCATGCTATCAGAGGTCATCATGACTACAATCAAGACATTGAGCTGCTACGCTGCGAGCGAGAGGCCTGGGAGACGGCACGCACTATCGCTCACGACTACGACATCACAATCAGTGACGATATCGTCACGGCCGCACTCGATAGCTATCGCCGCTGGCTCCACGACCGTTCACGCTGTCCACAGTGCGAGAGCAGTGGCACTCAGGCGCATGATTCACTCGCCTACCGCTGCATGCTCTGCGATCTCACCTGGCATGCCAATGATGCCAGGCAGTGCGGGCTACGACGATATACGCTCTAGGGCGAGAAACCGTAGCCGCTCTGCACGCGCCGTTGATCATTGAACGTTGATCTTTGATCGTTGGTTGATCGTTTGGCGTTGATCGTTGCAGCGACAAATGTATCAATGATCAATGAAAAATTAATGATCAACGAACAATAGGTGTTATCACGCCATTAAAATAACCGGCCTTAAAAGCCGGTTATTTTAGTCTTTTCGTCTCTAGCGAGGAAGAACGATGTCCATCGCAGTACCCTTTTGGGCTTTGCCGCGACGAGAGATCATGCCACCTTTGCGGCCAGCTTCGCGGGCAAGCTCACGGTTAGCGGCAAAGCCGCCTGTTGTACCGAGTTTGCCACCTTTTGCGCCGATACGGGCGTAAAAGTCTTTACCGTGACGAGTTTTGTTAGTTTGAGCAGCCTTCAGGCCACCAGCTTTTGTTCCTGCCATAGTTGAGGATTCTCCTACGAGACATAGAAAACGACCGCCATATGGCCGCCGTCTACCCCTGTCCCATTACGTTATTATCTCACACACGATATGTGTATGTATATTACATTAGCACGATAATGTGATTATGTCAATACTTACGATAACCTTTTTTATGACATAAACCCTATTGTGTTTATGCATGCGGTGCTATATAATCGTTTGTAGGCACCTTGAGGTGACACCAGACCTCACCTAAAAGAAACGACCCCTCTGCGAGATGGGTCGTTTTTTCATTTGTTTAACATGATTATAAATGAAATCGACCACCGAGGGGTGGTCGCCTTCGCCTTTGACCGGGTGAGGAACGGTTGCTTCGGATACCCCCGAGCGGGTGGTGCCTGATATGAAGTTGTGGAGAAAATGCGATTCGCTAAAACGCTCCAATATCCGCAAGTCATGCACGCGGTCGTCCCTTAGGGGGTTAGTCGTTGTGCGCGCAGGATTTCTGGTGCTCATCCCAGACACGCAGAACAAGACCATTGCCGTCGACGATAACGCAGTAGTATTCGTAGTCGTCAACAGGCTCATAGCCATCTTCGGCTGGGACAACTTCCGTCAGCAAGATTTCAAGCTCAGGGTTGCCGTCTTCGAAGTGGCCGGTCTTTTTGATCTCGACATTGACCGTGTACTTATTCGTGAGCCGCTGAACCAGCTGAGAGAGGGTTTCAGTCATCTTACTTCTCCTATCAGGTGCTGCCGCCAGGGCTTTCCTAACAACATATCTAAATAATAACATAATACATATGTAAAGTCAATATTACCGTATTACTAACTCAGCGGCTGCCAAAAACATAGCTTGTAACCGTCCGGGTCTTTGGTAATAAATTCACGATTGCCCCAGTCCCAGTCGCGTGGCTGCGTGTGAGGTTGCAAGCCAAGCCCGACCTGACGGTTGTATTCCGCGTCGACGTCATCGACGCGGATATAGATATACATACCCCGTCCTTTATCGCCCGATAGACTATCTCCGTTAAACTCATCATCATCGCGCATATTCACAATCACCATCTCAAAATCGTCCAGCTTCACATCACTATAGCCGTCAGTCGATACGGTGACGGCGAACCCGAGCTTCTTATAGAATTTTTCGCTAACTTTGTTTTCTTGCGACCAGATGAGGAGATTGGTAAATTTCATAGTCTTATGATGGCAGGACGGTACGGGGTATTTCAAGGTTATTATTACAACGAGGGGCATTGACATTTATGTCTTTTGGTGCTATTATAGTATAGTCCTTTAACAAACGCCTTTGTACGGCGTGGGGAGTGGTTGCCACAACCGCTACCCTCGCTGTGCAATCAGCGAATTTCGTGGGGTGGCGATGCATCCTCACGAAATACACACCAACATCGCAATAGGAGATGGTTCCAAATGACACGCAATGGTCGCAGGTACACAATCCTGCAGCCTGCCCGCAATTTTCGTGCGGACGGTGTCGCGTGGGTTCGTAGGATTCCCTACTACGTGCAAGATGGTATGTGGGTATGGGAATACGAGTACTCAGGTGCATCCATGCACTTCATCGGCCCGGGTGCTGCCAACGTGAAAGAGATCAAGCTCGATCGCACCGACCTCGGCTGGGCGCGGATCTACGTGAGCACCCAGCCGTTCGGAGTCCTGATCGGTGGCTACGAACTAGGCGACGGCCACAGGCTCTTCTGCGCAAGGCAGATTCACAAGGCTCAGCTGGGGAGGTCGCCAAGCGGCGACCCGAAGCTGACGATCGCCCGCGAGGCACCCAACCCCGCCAAGGCGATGGATGACGTGCCACGCGGTCGTAACCAGAAGCGCAACCACATCTGTTGGGCTAGCCTGGCAAGCGTGATCGAAGCTTCCGGCCTCACCCCCGAGCAGGTCCTGCTCGGCTACTGGCCGTTCGTCGGCAGGAGCTTTGATGAGACCAACAGTCGCTTCGGCACGCTGCTGCACATCACCTGGGCAGCAGACGTCGAAAGGATCCGGGCAACAACCGGCAAACACACCTACCACACCGAGAACGAGATTCACATGATCATCGACTGTGGTGAAGGTCTGCTAGCCGAGGTCTGGATACGCGCCGGCTTCGCCAAGACCA
>JBATPJ010000026.1:0-9178 GCA_049291395.1 Saccharimonadales bacterium (SeqCode)
ACCTTCGCCAAGATGTCTTCTTCTTTGATGACGAGATACTCGACACCTTCGATCTTGATCTCTGTCGTCGTGTACTCTTTGTAGACGATCCGATCACCCGCCTTCAAGGATTTGACCTCTGGGCCGACCGATACGATGGTCGCGACGATGGCTTTTTCTTTGGCGCTGTCGGGCAAGTAGAGACCACTTGCTGTCCGAGTTTGGGCTTCGTCACGCGTTGCGATCACGCGGTCAGCCAATGGTGTGAGTGGTTGACTCATAGTGGATAACCTCCTAAATGTTTCAATACCTCTATCATAGCGAAACAAACTAGCACTCGTCAAGTCCGAGTGCTAGTTATTAGGCCAGGAGCATATCTTGAAGTGTTTTGCCGAGCTCGCGCAGCTCGCGATCGATCTGCTCATAGCGGCTGCGGATATCGTCACCATCGGTATAATCCTCATACCACATGGTGTAGACCTTGAGTTTTGACTCTGTCCCACTCGGGCGAACCACAAGCCGCCGCCGAGGATTGCCATCGAGTTCAAGCACCACGACATTGCCCGATATACAGTCAACCGGTGATGTCTCACCCGAAGCCATGTCGACTCGCAGTAGCGTCATATAGTCCGTGACTGCCGTTACTTGGTGCACACCTACGGTACTCGGTGTATCTGTTCGCAGCTTATCCATAATTGCTTGCATCCGCGCAAATCCATCTGCACCAGGATAAAAGATATCGATCAATGTCTCTTGAAAATACCCATGCTCACGGTATAGCTCCAGGAGCCGATCAAACAATGTCTTACCCTGCTCCTTCAGCTTTGCCGCGGCTTCAGCAATCATTAGCGCGCCAGATGCGCCGTCTTTGTCGCGCGCATAATCACCTTTGATAAACCCAAAACTTTCCTCAGCGCCGATAATGAACGTCTTGCCCGTCCCCTCGCGCCTGAGTATCGTTTCACCGATATATTTGAAGCCAACCAGCAGATTACCGACACACTCGACACCATAATGATCCGCCAGCGCATTCATGAGATCAGTCGTAACGATAGTCTTGACGACGTAGTGCTGGTCGGTCAATTCGCCCCTTGCTTGCAACTCACCGAGGACATAGTCGGTCGCGAGCACGGCGGCTTGATTGCCGCTCAGATAGATCGTCTCTTCACCGTGACGAACCATTGCCCCAAACCGATCAGCATCAGGATCATTGGTGATCGCGATATCCGCCTGTTTCTCATGCATCAGAGTAACCGCCATATCGTTCGCTGGCGGGTCTTGGGGGTTTGGCTTGCCGCTCGGAATCGTCGGGAAGGTACCATCCGGTACCAATTGTGCCTCGACAGGATAGACCTGCGTAAATCCCGCCGCCGCGAGTACTGGTAGCGTATTGGTCTGCCCTGCCCCATGAAGCGGCGAATACGTCATACTCACGTCGCGTCGATTACTAACAGAGGTATCGACAACAGTCTGGACGTAGGCATCATCAATCGTCTGATTGATCTCGATGATCTGGCCAGACTGCACAGCCTCGTCATAATCCAGCGCTCGTATCTGAGCCACCGCGGCGGCTTTGGCGACGACACCTTTGTCATGCGGCGCGACCAGCTGACAACCATCACTCCAGTAAGCCTTAAACCCGTTGTCGCTTGGTGGATTATGGCTGGCAGTCAGGACGATCCCTCCGGCGCAACCAAGCTGACGGACAGCAAAACTGAGTTCGGGCGTCGATCGAAATGTGTCGAAGATATAGACTTTGAACCCGTTGGCAGCCGCCACACTAGCCGTATAACGACTAAATTCGACAGAGGTCAGTCGGGTATCATAGGCGATGACGATACCTTTTTCGACAAGCAGATCATCAAATTCTTTCAGGTATTCGCAAAACGCCTGGGTCGCGCTACCGATTGTCACGCGGTTGATCCGGTTGCTCCCAATCCCAGTGACGCCACGGATCCCTGCCGTGCCAAACTCTGCTTCTTTGAAAAATGCATCCTCCAGCTCTTTCCAGCGCTCTTCCTCGATCATACGAACGAGCTCACTACGATAGTCGGCATACTTCGGCTCATCAAGCCACCGAGAGATATTGTGGCGTGCCGCATCTGTTACATGTTGCCCCAACTGTGCTGCATCCATCATCACAACCCTTTCTTTTCTATGCCACTATTGTACCGCTATTCCCAGGCCACCAGTTTTCAATTTCTAGGATTCTTGTTCGTTTTTTGGCTGAGCAATTTCACGCACGACATCACTATCATTCCACGGTATGCGCTCGCCGTTGACGATGCGGTACTGCTCGTGGCCCATGCCGGTGACGAGGATGATATCCCCAGTGCGAGCGATAGACATGGCCTTGCTGATCGCGTCGCGTCGATCGGCGATTTCTTCGACTTTGGGCTGGCCACCGGCCGCCTCGATGCCTTCCATGAGCATCTGGCGAATCACCTCGGGGTCTTCGTTGTAACTCTCTTCGTCGGTCAAAAATATCCGATCGGCCAGACGAGCAGCAATCTCACCCATGATCGGCCGTTTACCCTTGTCGCGATCGCCACACGCCCCAAAGACCAAGATGAGGCGATTTTTCGTCATACTGCGGGCCGCTTCAAGTAATTTCTCGAGTGCATCAGGTGTGTGGGCATAATCCACTACTGCCTCATATGGCTTGTCGATAGCGACGCGCTCAAACCGCCCCGGGATCGCCTCGAGGTTCGCGATCCCCTCCTGTATGGCCTCGAGCTTGATATACATCAGATAGGCCGCCATGGCCGCCGCGGTCAGGTTGTAGACGTTGTATTTGCCGGGTAGCGCTGTCGCGAGCTCCAGCGTCGTGTGGTTGTCGATAAGAAGTTGTACCTCTGAGCCTTTTTTGTAGAGTTTGACCTGCCGGATGCGACACTCTGCCGTCTCGCCGGTACCATAACTGATCTTGTGTTCGCCAGCTTCAAATTGGTTGAAATACCCATACCACTCATCATCAGCATTGAGCACGACAAATCGCGGGCTCTTAGCGAACAATTTACCCTTGGCCTCCGCGTAGGCCTCCATCGTCTTGTGGTAATCGAGGTGATCTTGGGTCAGATTGGTCATGACGGCACACTCGATCGGCACCGTGTCGAGCTTGTGCTGATGAATGGCATGAGACGTGATCTCGAGGACGACATAGTCCACATCGGCCTTCTTCGCATCGCGGAAAAACCGCTGCATCTGCCCCGTCAGCGCCACTGTCGCATTGAGATCGTTGAGTTTGCGCTGCCCAGCCACCTCTATGATTGCGGTCGTAAACATGGCCGTCGTCATACCAGCGGCTTTGAGGATCTCGTTGAGATAATTTGCCGTCGTCGTCTTGCCGTTAGTCCCGGTGATCGCGATCACTTTGAGATCACGCGCTGGATATCCATAGCGCGCGCTCACCGCATGTACCCTTGTCTTGCGGTATCCCTCCTCAAGCAATCGTGTCATGCCGCTTGGCAAAGCCTTCCGTACACCCCGTACGATGTTGTCTTTCATACGTGACATTATACCACCGCCGAGGTGCTGCGTGGTCGCTCTCTCGCCACTCCACAGATACCCTAGAGTACTGCTATACTTGGCAACAGATGAAAATCCTGGGTATTGAGACTAGTTGTGATGAGACAGCTGCTGCGGTCGTCGAAGATGGCGTGCGGCTACTTGGCAATGTCGTCAGCTCGCAGATGGACGATTTTGCACGCTATGGTGGCGTCATACCAGAGATAGCGGCCCGGTCGCATATCGAGGTGATGCTCCCTGTCATCGAAAAAGCCCTCGCGCAGGCTGACTGCGACTGGGACGATATCGACGCCATCGGCGTCACCTACGCACCCGGCCTGATCGGTAGCCTAATGATCGGTACCCTGACAGCCCGCACCCTCGCGCACCTCAAGCACAAACCACTCTACGCCGTGCACCACGTCGAGGGACATGTGTATGCCAATTTCCTCACCGAGAGTCTTTCCCCTTTCCCCTTCACGCTTCCCGCTTCTCCCCCATCCTTCCCGTTACTAGCTCTTATCGTCTCTGGTGGCCATACCCAACTGGCGTTATTTTACGGCCACGGCGACTACGTGCTCCTCGGCCAGGCCCAAGATGACGCCGTCGGTGAGGCTTTCGACAAGGTCGCCAAGATCATCGGCCTCCCCTACCCTGGCGGCGTCAGTATCGGCAAACTTGCGCCTGAGGGCGACCCACTGGCCTTTCGTTTCCCAAAAGCGACGCTGCCCTGTCCTCCTGGCTGTACCCACGAGATCAATGCCCCCGTGACGGTCGAATCAGCCGCCACGATCAGGGGTGGCCGCGGTGAAATCTTTGCCCGCGACCGCTGTCATCGCTACGACTTCAGTTTTTCCGGCGTCAAGACAGCCGTTCTACGGGCCGTTCAGACGGCATGCAATGTCGATCACACCTTCCCCAGTAAAGACCTGCCAGCGCTCGTCTCAGACGCTCTGAGGGCCGATGTTGCCGCCAGTTTCCAACATGTTGCGGTCGAAACACTGGTCGATAAGACCGTTCTTGCCTTCCAGGACTACTCCCCTGCCTCAGTCGTCATCGCTGGTGGTGTCGCCGCCAGCCAAGAACTCCGCCGCCAACTCCGTGAAGCCCTACCGATCCCGATCGAATACGCCCCGATGAGCCTCTGTACGGACAACGCCGCCATGATCGCTTCCCTGGCCTACTTTATGGCACAATCTGTCGAGCCAGCCGACCCCCTGACGCTTGAGGCAGTACCGAGTTTGAGTATGACGAAGACGAAGTGGACAGAACAGCCAGAATATAGAATATAGAATAATAGAATATAGCCAACTTCCAGTAGCCCTGTCCTTCCTCTTCCATCTTCCTTCTCATCCATGTATAATGGACCATGAAAACAAACACGTGAGGCAAACCAGGCAAACGACCGAGGGTATTTGAGCATACATACCCATTGATAGTTTTGTCTTCACGTGAAACAATTTACCTCTGTTATTTTGAGTTTGAGACAATCATGAATCTTCCAAAAACCTATGAGCCGCAACAATACGAACCAACCGTCTACGGCCTGTGGGAGTCGACGAACGCCTTTGCCTCATCGGGTCAGGGGAAACCGTACTGTATCGTGATGCCGCCGCCAAATGCCAATGGCAATCTCCACATCGGTCACTCACTCGATATGAACCTCAAGGATATCTCTGTCCGTTATCACCGGATGATTGGCGATGATGCGATTTTCATCCCCGGATCAGACCATGCCGGCTTTGAGACCTGGGTTGTCTACGAAAAATACCTGATAGGGCAGGGTAAGAGTCGCTTTGACTTCAGCCGTGAAGAGCTCTACGACCAGGTCTGGGACTTCGTCGAGGCCCGCCGCGGCGACATGGAGCTACAGCTCCGCGCACTCGGTATCAGCTGTAGCTGGGCAGATGGCGTCTTCACGCTCGACAAGAAGGTGATTAGCACCGTCTACGACACCTTCCACAAGATGTGGGATGATAAGCTGATTTACAGAGGTGAGCGGATTGTTAATTATTGCACGACACACCAGACAAGCTTTGCCGACATCGAAGTCGTCCACAAAGAAGAGAAGGGCAAGCTCTGGTACATCTCGTACCCCCTCCTCGATCACGTCGGTGAGATCGTCATCGCCACGACCCGTCCCGAGACACTGCTCGGTGATACCGCCGTCGCTGTCAACCCGACCGACGAGCGCTACAAACACCTGATCGGCACTCGTGTCCAGCTACCTATCGTCGAGCGTGAGATCACGATCGTCGCTGATGAAGCTATCGACCCTACCTTTGGTACTGGCGCCGTCAAAGTGACGCCAGCACACGACCCGGTTGATTTTGAGATTGGCGAACGACATCACCTCGAGGCCATCCAGGTGATCGGTACTGATGGACGCATGACCGACAAAGCCCCCAAAGGCTTTCAGGGCAAGACAGTCCTTGAGGCTCGCGAGCTACTACTCAAACAGCTCGAAGCAGGGGAGTACGTCAAAAGTGCCGAGGACTATACGCACCAGGTCGGCCACTGTTACAAATGCGGTACCATCATCCAGCCACTTCTGATGGATCAGTGGTTTATCCGCGTCAAACCGCTTGCTGACCGGGCGATCGAAGCCATCAAATCCGGCGCGATTACCTTCAACCCAGCCAGCAAAGCCCGTGAGATCACTAGCTATCTCGAACAACTCCGCGACTGGAACATCAGCCGCCAACCAGCCTGGGGTATCCCAATCCCTGCCTTCCAAAACACCAGCGATCCGAGTGACTGGATATTTGATGAAAACGTAGAAAACACAACGATTACCAGAGGTGGCAAGACCTACAAACGCGAAGAAGACACTTTCGACACGTGGTTTAGTTCCGGCCAATGGCCTTACATCGTGACCGATGTCCTGACCGACGGCGACCTCAAGCGATTTTACCCGACCGACCTCATGGAGACGGGCAGCGACCTGCTCAGGCCATGGGTCTCGCGCATGATCATGTTTGGACTCTACCGAACAGATACCATACCGTTCAAACACGTCTACATGCACGGCATGGTGCTCGACGAAAAAGGCCAAAAGATGAGCAAAAGCAAAGGCAATGTCATCAACCCGATGGATATCCTCGGCGAATACGGCTCAGATGCCCTCCGGATGGGTATCGTCGCCAAACGCAGCCCGGGTCAAAACCAAGCCTTTTCGACCGCTAGTGTCGTTGCGGGGCGCAATTTCTGCAACAAACTCTGGAACATGGCTCGCTACGTCGAGAACAAAGTCGATAGTTTCGACGACCGCTCACCACAGCCCGCCAGCCCCGCCGACCACTGGGTAATCCGTCAGCTGACGACAGCTGCGAGAGAGGTAGGGGAGCTGATCGACGCCTATGCCTATGCTGAGGCCGTCGACCGTGTCTACCACGTCATCTGGGACGATGTCGCCGACTGGTACATCGAGGCGAGCAAACAGAGTGCAGGGCAGGGAATGCTTGGCTGGGTACTCGAGACCTGTCTCAAACTCGCTCATCCATTTGCGCCGTTTGTCACCGAGACGATCTGGACGACACTCAAACTCGATGATACGTTGCTGATCCGCTCACCGTGGCCCGTCGCGACAAATTATAACGTGATCGCGGCCGGTGAATTTGACGCGCTCCGTGCGCTTATCACCGAAACGCGCTATGTCGCCAGCGAACTCCCGGGCAAACAAACGCTACTCTACGAACACGACTCGCTCATCGAAGATAACAGAGGTCTGATCGCCCATCTGGCGCGCCTCGAGGACGTCATCCATGTCGATCAGCCTCGCGGCCTCCGACTCGCCGTACCCAACCGCGAAGCCTGGCTTGATGTTGACCAAGAGACCCTCTACGACCACCAGTCCAAACTCGAACTTCGCCTGGTCAAATGCCGCGACGACGTCGACCGCCTCCAGGCTCGACTCGCCAACGACAGTTACGTCGCATCAGCCCCAGCACGTCTCGTCGAAGAGACCCGCTCCCAGCTCACCGAACAGCTCGCTCTCGAGAAAAAGCTCATCAAAGAGCTCGAAGTCCTGGCAGACAAATAATAACCAGTAGGCTATCGCTACTGGTTATCGTCGTCTTTTTTATATTACCGCCGAACGAGCACGGGCTCGTTTCGCGTTCAGGACATCTATCCTGCAAGCGCGTAGGCGAGTGTCAAACGAGCCATAAACATCATTTCGATCACCTTGACCCCGAGAGGTTGCTCTTCTTCGACCTCTTCGCGCTCACGGCGAGCAAGGAGGGCTGAGCTATCGCCGAACGATTTGTTCATAGATTTATTCATGCCAGGGTCTTTGACCATGGTTTTGTCGACATGGCTATGGAGGTCACCGATCGATTTGGCTACGGTCGAGTCATCGACTTTCTTTGTGCTGGCATCGTCAGTAAACGACACTTTAGATCTCAAACTACTCCCCGACGCGATATCTTTGGCGTGCGTCGACGTCAGGAAGACGGCAAGCACCAGGAAAGACGAGAGGCAGGCAGCGAAGAAGCGGTGGAGTTTTGATATGTTTGTTTTCATGGTGAACTAAGTACATACTAGCACAAGCTTTATGTTTTGTCAATAATAGGTTGTTTAGTAGAGAAGTCGTTCGGTCATGTCGAGCAGCTCGTCTTCGCCAGCTTCATATGGCTCAGAGCGAAAGTCATCGATAGTCTCACAGGGGATGAGGTGGATATGGGCATGCGGTACCTCGAAGCCCTCGACTTTCATACAGACGCGTTCGACTTGCAGCTCATCGCGCATATTTTGCGCCAGCAGCTTCGCTGTATGCATCAGCGCCAGGAAGTCTTCCTCTTCAAGCTCCTCGATATGGTCGACCTGCGCACGTGGCACGACGAGGGTATGCCCGGGCTGGACAGGGTTGATATCGAGAAAAGCAAACGTCCGCTCATCCTCATATACCTTGTGACAAGGGATGTCGCCGTTCATTATCTTGGTAAAAATACTTGGTTTCATACCCTAATTATATCATCCCCCAAAATCCCGAGGGGTAACCCCTCGTAGGTGTTAATCGTGTGATATAATCACAATATGCCTGCACGAAATGTCATGAAAGAGTATGATATCCCTGCATATTATCACGTATATAATCGTGGATCGGCGGGGAGAACTATCTTTCACGATACTGAAGATCATCAGAAATTCTTATCACTTGTCGCTCGCTATCTCGGATATGGCGAACGATCAGATAACCGCGGCTATATCTATCCAGAATTTGCGGTTGAGATCATTGCATACTGCCTGATGACAAATCATTATCATTTTCTGATGTATCAAGAACGTGATATTGATGCGATATCAAAGCTAATGCATGCTGTTTCGACTGCCTACACGATGTATTTCAACAAAAAATATAAGCAGCAAGGGCACTTGTTCCAAAGCACTTTCAAGGCCTCACGGATCGCAAATGAAGCGTATCTGATGCATATCACAAGGTATATTCATATGAACCCGAATGATTATGATGCGTATCATTGGTCGAGCCTCGGTACTTACCTGGGTGGTGACCACCCAAAATGGCTGAAACCGGGAAGGGCCGTCACGATGAGCCCGGCACAGTACGGCGCGTTTCTCAATGACTATAATGATAGAAAAGCTGAGCTAAAATTACTCAAATCAATGCTCGCAGACTAAAATAACACCTACGAGGGGTTACCCCTCGTAGAATTTGGCTTCTTTTTTGGGT
>JBATPJ010000027.1:0-10193 GCA_049291395.1 Saccharimonadales bacterium (SeqCode)
TCATCACCGCACTTATCATATTGGTAGCTCGACAAGCAATTTTGATCATGATTATTGTATTATCGCCACTGGCATTTGCTGCATATATTCTTCCCAACACTGAGGATTTGTTTAACAAATGGCGAAAGCTTTTCATCACTATGTTGGTTTTTTACCCGCTTGTCGCGATACTGTTCTCAGGATCCAAGGTCGCATCGGCAATTATGCAGCAAGCCGCCCCTCCAGGCATCACTGGTGGGTTAGTGCAAGTATTCTCACTAGGCGTACTAGCATTTCCACTCTTTGCGACACCATTTCTACTCAAGTTTAGCGGTGGATTACTCGGTCGTATCGCTGGAGTTGTAAATAATCCAAACAAAGGACCATTGGATCGCTTACGAAAACGAGGAGAAGCGTCAATTGATTCAAGACGAGACCGCCAAAGGTCTGCTGCTCTATCGGGAGATGGAAATCGTTTTCAAAGAGCAACTAGAAATCGTTTTGCGCAAAGACGCGTTGATCGTGATAACCGGCTACGTGAAACAAAACGAACAGCTGATGATGCTCAGCAAGAATATACTGCAGATAGGCTCTCTAGTGACAGTAAATATGCTCAGAAGGTGGCCGGTACTAGTGATGCAGCAAGAATCGCGACCATCCAAGCCCGCGCCCAACAAGAGCTTATAGAAAGAAAAGCGAAGGACCGATCTGCCCAGTACACCCTTATGCAAACATATGGTTTTGACGACAGAGACTTTAAAGAGATCGCAACAGGTGACAGTGCTGGCAATAGAGTAAGCAATATTAAAGGTCATGATATTACCCCACAGATGCTAGAGGCCGTACTTCATGCTCGTATTGGACAGGGGAGGGATTTTGAGGCAATTGTCGCTCATGCGGCTAAATTAACAGATCCTGCGGAAAAAAAGGCTGTAATGGGTTATGTTGCGGACGCAGCTGACAATAACTACGACAAGATGAAGGTAAAGTCAGCAGCAGCTACAGATGTCGATTTAAAGCGCGATCTACGTGCGGGATCTATCGATACAACCAATGCTCAAGCAAAGCTTCAGGAGGCTGCTGGAAAAGCTGCTGCAAACCTTTCAGAAGACGCACTTGCCTCTCAAATGGATGCTTCCGCAAGACTAATCGCCGACTATGCATTAGCAAATCCAACTACACCTCAAACACACAAGATCAAGAAGAATACCGAAAGAATTGTATTGGGTACTTCACCATCTGCAAAAGATGCAAATGCAGCTACAGTGGCGGAATATGCAAGGATTCCATAATTAACTTAGGCGTATGGCAGTCTACAAAGTCCCCCAAGATGTCGAAGCTGATGACAAGCTCATCGGGCCTTTCAGCTTTCGGCAGTTTATCTACCTGATTATCGTCGCGATCGCGATGGTGGTGGCGTGGTTTTTGAGCCGGGTATTCGTCGGACTGGTGCTGATCCCGATGCCGTTTATCATCTTCTTCGGCGCACTGGCGCTACCGCTACGCAAAGATCAGCCGATGGAGATCTATCTCGCTGCCGTCATCAAGTTCTTCCTCAAACCTCGCATCCGCAA
Source organism: Saccharimonadales bacterium (SeqCode) (assembly GCA_049291395.1). Classification (GTDB taxonomy): domain Bacteria; phylum Patescibacteriota; class Saccharimonadia; order Saccharimonadales; family Saccharimonadaceae; genus JAPUDQ01. Next base: position 1,554 of record JBATPJ010000027.1, read on the forward strand.
ATGGGACCCAGAAGGCCAGGTAAATCTCGTCACGATCGTCGCACCTCACGTCCAGGAGCAATCCCTGACGAAGGCATACTCGGCCGATGAAGCTCAGCAGCGCTTGTCATACCTCGCGCAGGTCATCGATACACAGGGCTGGGCAGCACGCGGCGTGACCAATACCGCAGTCGCCAGTCTCAATGACACCATCACTGCCGAAGCCAGCACGGTGAACGACATCATGGACGAGACCGTCGGCATCGGCCATCAGTTCGATAGTCTCATCGAGCAGCAAGACGCGATCCGCAAGCAGCAGATGACGCAGCGCTTCCAGACCGCCATGCAGCAGCCTGTCGGCAGTACGCCAGCGACCTTCTCGGCATTTCCCGTCGCGGCCGACGAGCAGGCTCCGCTGGCTGATCCATATGCTGCAAGTCCGGTCGCCCCACCAGCCCTTCCGACCTTCGACCCGTATCCGTCGAGCATGCATCAGCACGTCGTGAGCCCAAGTGGACCATCAGACCAGCCTGACGTATCAGCCGTACAGCCACCACCGCAGAGCCTCCCGACCGTCCCGGCACCTCGCGCTGACAATGCTCGCTATGCCATTCCACAAGCCCCGCCACGCGAAAATCCGCCAATAAGCGCTAGCGATACCACCCCGTCACCTGATATAATGAGGCTGGCAAACAACAACGATTTGTCGATCAGTGCAATTGCACGCGAGGCACATCGCCTCGAGGATGACGGCGAAGAAGTCGTGATCTCACTTCGATAAATCTTAACTAGGGGTGGTCTCTTTATAGGGTAGGTATGCAGCCAAATCAGCAGCCAAATCAATCAGCTGTCAGCGGTGCGCCAGGTGCGGCTTTTCCGACTGCCCAAAATACGCCAGCTCAGCCAGCTCGCAACCCAAACAGCTCCCAAAACTCCCTCCTCATCTCTGAGGTACGCGAGGGCATGGTCGTCATGAATGACGGCAGTTTTCGCGCTGTTGTCGCCTGTCAGTCGATCAACTTTGACCTGATGAGCGACCGTGAACGCGAGGGCGTCGAGTATAGTTATCAGAGCTTTTTGAACTCACTATCATTTCCGATACAGATCCTGATCCGCTCGCAGCGCGTCGATATCGGCCCATATCTCGATCGACTGGTCAAAATCCGCCGCGACCAGGACAACATGCTGCTCGGCGTCCTCATGGAAGACTACATCAACTTCGTCGACCAGCTCAGCCAGGAAGCAAATATCATGGACAAGAGCTTCTTTATCGTCGTGCCGTACTTTGCGACCGGTGATATCAGTAGTGCGCTCAACACCAGTAAGAGCCTATTTAGCGGCTTTGTGACACCCAAGACGCAGACAAATATCCAGATCAACAAAGCCACCTACGAGAAGGCCAAAGACGAGATCCAAAACCGCATCAATGTCATCACCAGCGGTCTTTTCCAGATGGGTGTCCGGAGTGTCCAGCTGCAGACGAAAGAGCTTGCCGCACTCTTCTACAATGCCTACAACCCTGATACCGCCGTCCGACAGCCGCTTGTCGACTTCGAGCAGGTGACCGGAACGTATGTCAAAAAAGGTCCCGGCATCGCCGATCAACCACATCTCGATAGGCAGATGGAGTAATCATGGGACTTTTTGGCAACAGCAAACAGACCGACGTCATCCAGACCGCTGAGGCTCAGCGACAGCGTGAGCAGATGGAGATCGAACAGGAATTTCTCAAAGGTATCACGACGCTCCGCGACACCATCGCCCCGAGCAGCCTCGAAATCCAGAGTGCATACTTCCGCCTCGGCACCAAATACGGCCGCACCCTCTACGTCTACGGCTATCCACGACAGATCTACACCGGCTGGCTCAGTAGCATCATCAACATCGACGAAGTGATCGATATCAGCATGTTTATCTATCCCGTCGAAAGCCAGGTCGTCCTGAACAACCTCCGCAAGAAGGTGACACAGCTCGAAGCCAGTATGAGTATCAACTCCGAGCATGGTCGCGTCCGCGACCCAGGACTCGAAGCCGCCATCCAAGACGCTGAGGAGCTCCGAGACCAGCTACAAGTCGGCGCCGAGCGTTTCTTCCGCTATGGCCTCTACCTCACAATCTACGCCGACAGCCTTGATGAACTCGGCTTCATCCAGCACAAAGTCGAGACTATCCTCGGACAGCAACTCGTCATGAGTAAGGTGGCAAGTAGCCAGCAAGAGCAGGGGCTCAACAGCACTATCCCGCAGATGACTGATCAGCTCCAGATCCGTCGCAACATGAACACCGGCGCGATCAGCACCAGCTTTCCGTTTACCAGCGCCGATCTGACGCAGGAAAAAGGCGTACTCTACGGCATCAACATGCACAACAACGGCCTCGTGATCTTCGACCGGTTCTCGCTTGAAAATGCCAACATGGTGGTCTTCGCGAAGTCTGGTGCCGGTAAATCCTTCACCGTCAAACTTGAGGCCCTGCGCACTATGATGATGGGCAGTGACGTCATCATCATCGACCCAGAGAATGAATACCAGCGTCTGACCGAAGCTGTCGGCGGAAGCTACATCCGTCTCAGCCTCAACAGCGAGACACGTATCAATCCGTTTGACTTACCCCGAGTTGTCGATAGCGAAGACGCCGACGATGCACTGAGGGCCAATCTCGTCACCCTCCACGGGCTTCTCCGCCTCATGCTTGGTGGCGCCCAGATGGGCCCCAACGGCTCGTATACCGCAGCGCTTGCCCCGAGTGAAGAAGCTGATCTCGACCAGGCACTGATCGACACCTACGCCCGCGTCGGTATCACCAGCGACCCGCTGACACACAACTCGCCACCACCGACCATCATCGATCTCTACGAGACACTGCTCCATATGGGTGGTAGTGGCCCACAGCTCGCACAGCGCCTCCGCAAATACACCACCGGGACATTTGCCGGCATCTTCTCACAGCAGAGCAACATCGACATGAACAACACTATGGTTGTCTTCAACATCCGCGACCTCGAGGACGAGCTGCGACCAGTCGCTATGTACATCGTGCTGAGCTACATCTGGAATAAGACCCGTACCGAGCAGCGCAAACGCATGCTGATCGTCGATGAGGCATGGCAGCTCATGAAGTACGATGACTCGGCAAACTTCCTCTTCAGCCTTGCCAAACGCGCCCGCAAATACTATCTTGGACTTACCACCGTCACGCAGGATGTGGAGGATTTCATGAGCAGCAAGATGGGCCGTGCGATCGTCGCCAACTCGAGTATGCAGCTCCTGCTCAAGCAGTCGAGTAGTGCTGTCGATGTGCTCAGTGACGTCTTCAAACTGACCGAGGAAGAGAAAAAACGCCTGGCAAACTTCCCGGTCGGGCAGGGGCTTTTCTTCGCCGGCCAAAACCACGTCCATCTGCAAATTATTGCCAGTCCGACCGAACAAGCCCTGATCACCACTAACCCCCAGCAAGTCCAAGCCCTGCAGCAGCAAGCCCAACAACCAGCCCAGCCACAATACGGCCAGCAGCAGAGTATACCATCCCCCAGCAATCCCTACGCACAGCCAGACCAAGGCTACGCCGAACAACCTAATTATCAGGAGCCTAGTCCTCCCATAGGCCAGTAATACCATGAGCACCGACACCAAATCAACCCTCGATGGCGGCGAAGTCAAAGACCTCGGCCAGGTGCATTCGGATGATATGTTCGGGACTCATCCCGACCTCAAAGACCTTGATAGCCATCTCGACGAAAACGGTAATCCTCGTGATCGTGATGATGCCCGCGATGCGCTCCAGCGCGGGGAAGATCGAGCCGCCAATGCCAAGATGGGCGGTAGTCTCGCAGGCAAAGCATCAGAGAAAGCAGCTGGTGCAGCCGCCGGTGCGCTGACAGGCGGCAACGCCGTGGCAAAAGCCGCCACCGAGAAGATCATCGCTCGACTCAAAACCAAATCAGGCGCTGCGACAGGGGCCGTAGCTGCCCTCGTTATCCTCGGTCTCGTCGGCCTCGGCATCCTTAGCCCATCCGCCATCCTCCTGCGCCTCAAAGAAGAGGGTACTTCATGGATGAGCAAATACACAAATATCGGCGTCAACGACCGTATGCGCAAAGTCGTCGGCGCCCGTATGTTTGGTGACCCAACGGCCCACAACACAAGTAAGGCCCTGAGTCGTTTCTACCCCGGATTGAGCGATACAGATATCGAACGGATTCGGTCCATCCAAGGTGTCGAAATCAAAGACGGTGATATCGCGACCAAAGACGGCAAGAAATTCCTCAAGCAAATGACGTTCACCGAAAACGGGAAGATTAACACTATCACGGACAAAAACTTTGCTGATTTTCATGCCAAAAATGTTGCCTTCCGTAGCGCGTTCAATACACAATTTGATGCCAAGAGTATGACATTTCGAACAAAAGGAAGCCTCAAGAAATTCTCTTCGTTTGGCGTTGACCGCTCTAAACCACTCGGAGAATTGATGTCAAAGGAAGGTATACTCAAATTCTTTCGGGAGAAGTTTTATGGAGCAAAAAATAAGTTTAGCGTACTAAACTATGTCAACGGCGAAGAAGATCCAAATATGACAGAAGCGGATAAAGCGAGAGCTGCTCAACTAAGTGGGCTTGATCTCAACACAGAAGCATCCGGCTTACTGGGAACGGATGTTATAGCGGATGGACCCAAGGCGATGATACCCGATGTCGCCGGCCTCACCCCTGAAGGTGCCATAAAGACAGCGTGGACAACGGGCTCAAAAACCTTCAAAGGAGCTCTGCTCGGTGTTCTCGCATCGATAGACAGTTATTGTGCCGTTTATAATACTATTCGTATTATAAATTTTGGCGTGAAGGCCCTCGCAGCCGCGCAGCTCATACGATACGCTGCACTATTTTTAACAATAGCAGACAAACAAAAAGCTGCGGAGATTAGTTCAGCAGAGATCGCTTTTCTCGCAAACGTTCTCTTACGACCGAGCTCTGTTCCCGAATCAAAAGGCAAAGACTTTTCACGGTCTCAGGGCGCTAGTTTAATATTTGATAAGAAAGTTTCTCATCCTGATGACCTATCGCGATTCTCACTTGGAAATGTCGCCACTCAGGCACTTAGTAAGGTATTTGAGATATTCAATTTTGGTAATATATCTCCTGAGTTATGCTCGAGGGTAATGTCGTGGTGGGGTCAGCTAACCTTGATGATTGTAGGACTTGCATCAAGTATCTTGACTCTTGGCACGGGAGCGATCGAGGGTGCCGCTATTGGGGTTGCCCAGGGTTTGGCGTTTAGTTATATACAGCAAGTTCTGACTCCCAAGCTTATCCCACTGATCGCTGGAACGATCATCCCAGACCCGCTCAAAGACCCAGAGGGAGGTTATGGTGCAGGCAACGCTATCGCGGCCGGCCTTGGGGCATTCGGGGGCCAGCTCGGCAGATCCAAAGGTATGCGCCCCCTTACCAAGCAGCAGTTCGCCATCCTCCAAAACAGTAATGAAGCCTCAACTATGGCTGCAGTTCAGACATATAATTATAATCAAATGGGGCTTTTCAACCTCGAAAACCCACGAAGTCTACCAAACATCCTTGCATACAACCTCAACGATCTGACCCAGCCCAAACAAAGCCTATCCGATTATGTCGCAAGTGCACGATCCCTGATCGCCTCAGCCACATCTGTCACTACGACGCCAACGTCAGCCCTATCCCCGGATGATGAATACCGCGGCGTCTACTGTGCCGATGAGGTAACGAACAGTGTCATGCAAACCAGCATTGGTCTCGATTTCGCACGTGACGCGAATTGTAACATCATCTATGGCCCAGACCCGGCGACGCTGTCTGTCGCCAGCCTCGGTGGCGGTTCACAAGTCGCATCCACCGGATCGGTCCTTGCGGCAAACGACGGTAAATTCTCCATCGACAACACTGTCAGATGGATGAGCGTCGAGAATCACTACATCGATCCAAATACCTTGGAGCCACTTGGAGAGTACAAAGAGTATCTCGACACCTGTGTAAATGGTGATGAGCCAATCATTGATAAGTTTGCAGCCGATCTATCCACGAGCACCACCATGGAGCCATGTTATAGCCTCGATGAAAAATACCAGTATTTCAGCGTATACGCAGGTCTTGATGAAGTCCTAGACGGTGTTAATGCATCTGGGACCGATACTCTCGGCAAAGCATCAGCTGATACCGCTGCAACGACCGGTGGCGGCACAACCCCGACAACCCCGACAGGCGCTACACCGAGCGGCACCGTCCAGCAACTCGCTCAGCAGATCATCGCTCTCAAAAATGCTGGCAAAATCAGATTTAACGTACTCAATGCCCGTGATATCAGTAATCGTAGCACCCCGGAACTTCAAATCACTGATATCGCTGCAGGAAAGCTGATCGGTATCACTACTCGTTGTAATTTCACCATAGCCAGCCCTATTACAGCCGATCCTCGACCACTACAATTCATCATCGACGTCGCCAACCAATACAAGACTGGTACTTTCCAGATAAATAGTATATATGGGCAATGTCATAGCCCAACGAGTGATCACTATGATGGAACAGCTCTTGATACTGGCTGCCCGTTTGATTCGGCACTAGGCGACTCGATCGCACCCAAATACAGTATGCTCAACAACATGACGCTCTATCAACAAACCGGTAAAGCTGTCTATAACGAAAGTTGCGCTAACCAAGCAGCACATTTTCACTATGGAGTACATTAGTATGAGCCCACTACATCAATGGTTAACCCGTCACGCGAAGCGTAGTATCCTCCTAGCTACAATGTTGACTATCGCAGTCCAGCCATTTTTATCCCTCAATGTCAGCGCCCAGGTGTCGACCTCTACCTATTACACACAGCAGGGTATTCAGACCTATGACGCCTCAGGTACGCAGAAGCCAGCCTGTGTCGTTACACTACCGACCGGCACCGGCGGAGATGTTCCTGCGGCAGGATCACCAGCAGAGTCAGTCTTCAAGTTCCTCATCAACCAAGGGTTGACCGCCCAGCAGGCAGCTGGTGTCGTCGGTAATCTTATGGCCGAGACGGGTGGCGGCACCTTTGCGCTCAAGCCAGAAGCAGAAAACTCCATCGGGGCATACGGTATCGTCCAGTGGCGTGGCGGTCGCAAGACAAATCTACAGAAAATTGCCAACTACAACACGCTAACCGTTCAGATAAACTTCATGTGGAGCGAGTTCAATGGACCATATGCGAGCGTTTTTGAATCTCTTAAGTCATCTACCTCCACCGCTAGTGCAACATGGGTTATCCTGACGAGATACGAAATACCGTGCTTGATAAGAAACGGTGGCTGTGTCGAGGAGCAAGCCAATCGACTCAAATATGCCGAGGATGCATTCAATGCTTTCAGTGCTTTGTCGCCCTCTCCGAGTGCTTCTGTTGAATTTGCGGCTTACACCGATACAAACTGCGAACAACCGACAACACCAGGTACGCCGACAACCAGTCCAGCTGGCTCACTCGGTGACTCAAGCATACCGTGTGCCAAAAACACTACTGATATCGGACTTGTCAGAACACGCTTTACAGGCAATTCAACCCTACAGGTCGGCTCCTATCCAACTATCCGGCTTTGTCAGCTGAGCGGCATCGGTGGGTATGGTGATAATACCTCCGGCACAAGGATATCGGGTGGGGCAGTAGTAAATGCTGCGGTATCGGGGCAATTCCAGACGATGGGTGAGGCCGCCAAGCAAGCTGGTAAGCCTCTTTCTGCATCATCCTCGTTCCGTCTCGGTGACTCTGCGGGTGGAAATGGTGATGGTGTCATGACAGCAGCACCCGGTGGGTCAATCCACCAGATCGGTGGGGCGATTGATTTCGCCATCGTCCCACGAAACGGCAATAAGAGTATCCAGTCGTGTAGCGCCCGAGCAACCTCGACTGACGCCCAATGGGTCTGGCTCCATGCCAATGCTTTCAACTTCGGCATAAAACAGTACATGCGCGAAAGCTGGCACTGGGATGTACTCGATAACTCGACAAGGTGCGCATAAAATGGATGGATATACAAACTCATCACCACGGCAAACTATCATGCAACTGATTGTATTACTCGTCCTAATCAGTACCGCTATTGCTCTTGGCTTTGTGATCAGTTCGTTCGTCACGCAGGATCCAATCAGTGACGGCTTTAGCCAGCGCTCTACCTCTACAACCGAGGATTATGAGGAGCTGGTCTATACATCAATCACCAATCCCGAGAAACTACTCGCGGCCTTTCCTGAAAATTATGAGACTATCGTCAACCAAATATCGACCGAGCATTACACCCAGACATCCAACCTCGATCGACAAGCCACTGTCCGTGGTGATATAGCCACCGATAACGGCGTCACTACATTTAGCCTGATGTACTTGCCAAGCAAGGACATCATGGACGTGAAGGTAACGAAGGGCTCGACAGTGAGTAACTACCAGATAGTTGTGACAAGGAGGGCAAAATGACACCATGGCAGCGTGACCAAATCGTCAAATACAGCATCATCACCATGATGGTCGTCTGTGTGATCCTCGGCGCGATCACCGCTTTTCTCTTCATCTCGTCTCGTCCCAGCTATGCCTCTGAGCCGTTTTTGTACAATGCATTTCTTACTGACAAACTCGAGGACGGGTCGTTTAGTTACTACAACGGCAACAA
>JBATPJ010000028.1:0-7672 GCA_049291395.1 Saccharimonadales bacterium (SeqCode)
CCCATAAACCATCGTCGCCGTAGGCTTCTCCGTACTTCACGATGCCGCCATCGATTTGGTAGACGTCGTTGAAGCCGCGCTGTTTCATCATGGCACTGAGGAGCTCGCAGCGTACACCGCCCGTACAGTAGCTGATGACTTTTTTGTCTTTGAGGTCATCGTATTTGCCGCTGTCGAGTTCTCTTTTGAAGTCTCGTGAGGTACGTGTGTCAGGTACGACGGCATTTTTGAAACGACCAACTTTGGCCTCGTACTGGTTGCGTCCATCAAAAAACACGACATCATCGCCAAACTTCTCGACCATCTCATTGACTTCGTGTGGCTTCAAGTGTGGGCCAGTGCCGACGACGCCACTAGCATCAACCGCAATCTCATCCCACGTCTCGAAAGCAACCAACTCGTTTTTGACCTTTACGCTCATGCGCGGGAAGTTATCACGGCCGCCTTCACTCCATTTCCATAATATATCTTTGAAGCCTGGGAATTGTTTGCTGGCTTTTATATACGCTTTGAGATCGTCCAGATCACCACCGACTGTACCGTTGATCCCCTGCGGGCTCACCAGGATACGACCTTTGAGATCGAGCGAATCACATAGTGTCTTCTGCCATAGCTTGAGTAGCTCTGGGTCTTTGACCGGGGTGAATTTGTAATACAGTAATATCTTTTGCATATGAGATTATTATAGCGTAAAATGATGATACTACGTCGCTATACGCATCGTTTCGGCGACCTCTTGGCTACTTTCGTCCCAGGCGAACACTGGCACACCACCACATAGCAACCATACTTATCAAAACGAAAGGTAGAATTCGTGCACAAAAGAAATACCAAACGACCCGCAATACTAGTCAAAGAAACAATCGCACTGTACTGGGAGCAAATTCGCCCAGACAAAATACGGTTTTTCGCGATGCTTGGGCTGATACCGATATCGTCGATAATCTTTGACACGATCGTTCCTTACTTCCTCGCGATGACAATCGGTACGTTTGCCTCTCATGATACCGCACAGATGAACACCTATCTGACATGGGCCGCTATCGCAGCTGGCATCGGCGTGATCACAAACTTCATCGGTTTTCAGGCAGCCGTACATCATGAATCAGCTGTACGAACGCGACTCGTCACTTCATCACTTCGTAGACTTCTGGCAAAAGATCAAGAATTCTTTGCGAACCAAAAGATCGGTGCATTGACCGGCAAATTCATCGACTTTATCAACAGTCACACCGGACTGCAGGATCTCTTCATCATCCGCACCCTTTCTTTTACGATCAACCTCATGCTCGGTGTGATCATCATCTACTCGCAAACACCCCTCCTGGCCTGGATAATTATCGGGCTCATCGTCGGACTCGGTATAGAGATACGGTATTTCCGAGTCCTTCGTGAATCGATTCGCGCCGAACGCAAACGGCTGATTTCTGAAGTCAACGGAGCGGTTGCCGATACCATCACAAACAACTTAACCGTCAAGACATTTGCCAGTGAGGGGCACGAGACAAAACTCGCCCAGAGTATCAGTAGCGACTACGAGCGGGCGTATACTCGTGACTACAAGTGGATGGTAGCAGAGGGTTCGTTGCGACATTTTTTCATGCAGTCGATCCAGATAATTGCGATACTCGTCATCGCCTCACTGCTCATTGAAGATGTCATCGGCCTCAGCATCGCAATCTTCGCCGTGGCGTATCTGCAACGACTCGCCGCACAGCTATTTGCACTCGGTGAGCTTATCAATGGTTATGATAAGCTTCTCCTCCAGGCCACTCCCATGACCGAGATACTACGCGAAGCACCAACTATCGTCGATCGGTCACGTACAAAACTAGAAGTTCGTCGTGGCGCCATCACATTTTCCGATGTCAGCTATGCGTACCGCGACGCCAAGGCACAGGACGTCATACGTTCACTCAACCTCACCATCCCCGCTGGACAAAAAATCGGTCTCGTCGGGGTATCGGGTGCAGGCAAAACCACCATCGCACGGCTACTGTTACGTTTCGATGATATATCATCTGGCACGATCACGATCGATGACCAAAACATCGCCGATGTCACGCAGCACAGTCTACGAGAAGGCATCGCCTATGTTGCACAGGAACCGCTACTCTTTCACCGCAGTCTACGCGACAACATCGCCTATGCAAAACCACATGCGAGCGATGACCAAATACGCCATGCCGCCGGTCAAGCTTACGCACTCGAATTCATCGATCGATTGCCAGAAGGGCTCGACACTATCGTCGGTGAGCGCGGTGTCAAACTCAGCGGCGGCCAACGGCAGCGTATCGCGATCGCGCGGGCTATCCTCAAAGACGCCCCGATACTCCTCCTCGACGAAGCAACCAGTGCCCTCGATAGCGAGAGTGAGAAGCTTATCCAATCAGCCCTCACTGACCTGATGGCAAAGCGCACTAGTATCGTCATCGCGCACCGCCTCAGCACCATCGCCAAACTTGACCGCATCGTCGTACTAGACAAAGGTCGCATCGTAGAAGACGGTACGCACGCGGAGCTACTAGCCCTCGATGGTATCTACGCCAAACTCTGGTCACATCAGAGCGGCGGATTTATCGAGGAGTAGATACGCGCGAGGCACGTTTAGTAGTACAAACACCCCGCCGAGTATCTCGGCGGGGTGTTAAACGTACTTGGTAGAAAAGACTATTTCTTGTCGTCGGCTGCAGCTTCAGCGTTGTCAGCTGGTGCTTCGGCGCCTTGCTCGGCTTCGACAGCACTGACGTCTTCGGCGTCACCAGCGGCGGCGTCGTTTTGGGCCTGGAGGGCACTTGGCTCCCAGACACTGGCGACAACTTGGTGGAAGATATCATTGGCTTCGGAGTCTTCATCGTCTTCGTCGCCGTGACCATCATCGTTGTCAACGATCTCGACGTTTGCTGGGATCTTGATATCACTGACGAGGATACGCTCGCCAGCTTCTTTGAGGTGCAGGATCGAAACTTCGAGTGCGTCAGGAAGATCAAGCGGCAGCGCCTTGACTTCAACTTTTTCAAGCGTTTGCAGGACGATCAGACCATTGCGTTCGGCTTCGCTCTCACCTTCACCGACGAGGTGAATTGGGATCTCAGCTTCGATCGGCTTGTTCTGGCGAACGGCGTGAAATGATACGTGCTTGATGCGGCGTTTGACATTGTCGACTTCGACATCTTTGATCATCGCGATGCGTTTTTTGTCACCGATCGTGAGATGAACTGGTGCGTGTTTGCCAGCGGCAGTATATACCTTGCCCATGAGGACTTGGTCGACCTGTACCGCCATTGGCTCCATGCCTGGGCCATAGACGACAGCTGGTACGATACCATCGCGGCGCAAGGCTTTAACTTTTTTGCCGTGAACAGTTCGTTCGGTTACTTTGAGTGTGATCTTGTCTCCCATCTCTCTTCTCCTTCCTGAGAATACCTTTACGGAGTTTTGTAATTATTTCATTATACACTAATTCGCATACAATATAAACTATCAAGTGCTCGAATCTTAAAACATCTCCCTCAGGGCAAGTTCGGCCAGCCGCCAACTGACAAGCCTTCGCCTTGGCCGGCCATGGCCGATACGGCCAATTGCCCTTCAGAAGACGTTTCAAAATTCGGGCTCCACCGATGACATCATGGTACAATTGTTGGTAATGGAAGCATTTATAAACTTCATCACTAGCTTCGGTGTGCTGGCAATTTTGTTCGTAATATTTGCCGAAACCGGCCTCCTGGCCGGCTTTATATTCCCGGGCGACAGTCTGCTCTTCACGGCTGGCTTTCTCGTACAGCAGGGCATATTGCCAATTAATATCCATACCTTCGTACTCCTGCTATTCACCGCGGCTGTGCTCGGCGAGAGCACCGGGTATATCTTCGGCCGCAAGATCGGACGCAAATTATTTGAACGAGAGAATAGCCGATTTTTCAAAAAAGAATACCTCGTGCGCAGCGAACTCTTCTACCAAAAACACGGTTCGCTCACGATCGTGCTGGCCTGCTTTGTGCCGTTTGTACGCACCTTTGTACCGATCGTAGCTGGTATCAGTCATATGGATTATCGTAAATTCATCCCGTTTAATTTACTTGGTGCGGCCCTTTGGACTGGTAGCTTTACGTATCTTGGCTACTACGCTGGTGCCGTCCTCCATTCATGGGGTATCAATGTCGAAGTGGCTGCACTACTCATCATCGCCTTGTCCATCTCCCCGATGATCATTCACTATTTCAAAGATCACAACAATCGCTTGCGATTAACCGATGGTGTCAAACGACAAATTGCGGTGATTCTGCACAAGTAATATCGACTATAGACGCAACCAAAACATCCTCGCTCTTGTCTGCGAGAATCACTACATATAAGATAGTGATAGCGCGAATGCGGGCACTGCGTCGACAACCAGGAAGGGACGCCTTGAATACAGGCGAACCCTGAGGGTGCGTAATAGCTCACTGGTCAAGTAGTGTCGCCTCAGCACTCACCTTCTTACGAGAAGTGAGTGTTGAGGCCACAAGCCTTTTATAAGACTTGTTTCAAATAATGACCTGTAAAAGATCTTTGTACTTTAGCCACCTCTTCCGGTGCACCAGTAGCAATCACTTGCCCACCGGCTGCGCCGCCTTCGGGCCCCATGTCGATGAGATGATCGGCGCATTTGATGACATCAAGATTGTGCTCGATGATGACCATACTATTGCCTGTGTCGACAAGTGCTTGGAGTACATGGAGTAGTTTTTTGACATCAGCCGCATGAAGTCCAGTCGTTGGTTCATCGAGGACATAGAGTGTCTTGCCGGTCGCACGACGGCTTAGCTCAGTTGCGAGCTTGATGCGCTGGGCCTCGCCGCCACTAAACGTCGTGGCTGGCTGGCCGAGTTTGATATAGCCGAGACCGACCTCGACAAGTGTGTCCATCTTTTTCTTGATGCTCGGCTGAGCGTCAAAAAACTCCGCGGCCTGTTCGACCGTCATACCGAGTACGTCGCTGATCGTCTGGCCTTTGTAGGTAATCTCCAGCGCTTCGCGGTTGTAGCGCTTGCCTTTGCATATCTCACACTGCACGTAAACGTCTGGCAGAAAATGCATCTCGATCTTGATGACGCCATCACCCTGACAGTTTTCGCAGCGACCACCGCGCACGTTGAAGCTAAACCGACCGGCTTTGTAGCCACGGATATTTGCCTCGGGCGTGCTCGCAAACAGTTCGCGGACGGCGGTAAAAACACCAGTATACGTCGCGGGATTACTACGCGGCGTTCGGCCGATCGGGCTCTGATCGATCGTGATAATCTTGTCGAGATGCTCGATACCTTCGATCGCATCATGACGACCAGCCACTTCCTGCGCGCGGTTGAGCTGGACGGACAGCTCCTTGGCGACGATATCGTTCACCAGGGTTGATTTGCCCGAGCCACTGACGCCACTAACGATAGTGAGCAATCCAAGTGGGATGTCGACGGTTAGGTTTTTGAGATTGTGTTCACGGGCTCCGATGACGCGAAGCACCTTGCCATTACCTTTGCGGCGCTTCTTCGGCACGTTAACTTTGAGCTTTCCCGACAAGTACTGACCGGTGATGCTATTGTCGTTTTGGGCAACCTCTTCGGGCGTCCCTGATGCGCAGACTTCACCGCCATGCACGCCAGCACCCGGGCCGATGTCGAGCAGATAGTCAGCACTGCGAATCGTATCTTCGTCGTGTTCCACGACGAGCACGGTATTACCAAGATCACGCAGATGCTTGAGTGTGGCGATCAATTTGTCGTTGTCGCGCTGATGCAGGCCGATCGATGGTTCATCGAGCACATAGAGCACACCTTGCAAACCTGATCCGATCTGTGTTGCCAAACGAATTCGCTGCGCCTCACCGCCACTGAGGGTATTGGCTGCCCGACCAAGCTCAAGATAACTCAGCCCGACGTCATGCATAAAGCCAAGCCGCGCGAGAATCTCACGCAGGATTTGCTTGGCGATAAACTGCTCTTTGTCACTAAGCTTTAGGTCGTCACGGAAGAGCGAATAGGCGTCATCGACACTGAGATTGACAACGTCAGTGATCGATAGACCATGGACCGTGATAGCCAGAACCTCTGGCTTCAGCCGAGCACCTTTGCACGTGTAACATTCGCGTTCGCGCATAAACCGCTCGATGTCGCGGCGCATAAAATCGCTATCAGTTTCTTTGTGGCGACGCTCGAGGTTCGGGATGACGCCTTCGTAGGTCGTGTCAAACGAACGCCCGGCATTCAGCCGGACCGAGTATTTTTCGGTACCGGTGCCATAAAGGATCTTCTGGATGGCATCAGCGGGGATATCACGAACGCGGTCATGGATAGTAAATCCGTGTCGCTCGCCCACAGCGGCCAGCTTCTTCACATACCAGGCATCGCTATTCACCCGGTTAAATGGGCGAAGTGCACCTTCGGCGATCGTGAGATTGGGGTTGAAGACCAGCTCCGGGTCGACTTCCAGGCGATTGCCGAGACCAGTACAGGTCGGACAGGCACCAAACGGGCTATTAAAACTAAACAGTCGTGGCTCAAGCTCGGGGATCGCGACATCAGGATGATCGACGCAGGCGTATCGCTGCGAGAAAACATGCTCAGCATTTGTATCGGCATCAAGCGCGATCAACACACCACTGGCAATCTCCAGCGCTTGCTCGACCGACTGAGCGATACGCGTTATCGACTCTTCGTCGTTGACGACACGGTCGACGACGATCTCGATGGTGTGTTTGAACTTCTTGTCGAGCTCGGGAAATTCATCCAGTGCGTAGATGACACCGTCGACGCGAGCACGAGCATAGCCGAGACGGCCGTACTGTTCCGGCACGTGCGCAAACTCGCCTTTCTTGCTCTGGACGATCGGCGCCAAGATCATCAGGCGCTTGCCTGCACCAAGTTCACGAATGTTATCGACGATGCTCTGCGGAGTTTGCTTGGCGACTGGCTTACCGCAGCGCGTACCATCATCAAGCAGTGCCGGACAGTGCGGTATACCGATCCGGGCATAGAGGAGGCGCAAATAATCAAAGATTTCCGTCACGGTCGCGACGGTACTACGCGGGTTGCGGCTGGTTGACTTCTGGTCGATCGAGATGGCCGGGCTCAACCCATCGATCTGATCGACGTCAGGCTTTTCCATCAGCCCCAAAAATTGCCGGGCATAGCTACTGAGGCTCTCGACATAGCGCCGTTGGCCCTCGGCGTAAATCGTATCAAAGGCCAGACTCGACTTGCCCGAGCCAGACAACCCAGTAATCACTACTAGCTTATCGCGGGGTATCTCAACAGAGATATTTTTGAGATTGTGCTCACGCGCACCCGTAACTTTGATAACCTCTGACATGGCTTACTATTATACCAATTTTTCGCGACCATGTCACACCACGGATCTTTGTTAGCGACCTGGCCTACTCACCATACGACGCGTTGCTAAAATCACGCCTATCACACATAGTGTCGAGCCGACCAAGACGATAGCGATACTGTTCTGGCCAGTATTTGCCAGTGACGAACGTCGCCATACTGTCGCGTCACCAAGTAGAGCAGATATCGGACTATCGGTTAGCGCGGCCACCTGTCCAGCAGCTTTGTCGTCAGCGAAACCACCTACACCGTTGGCATCATAGTAGGCCTGGGCTTGGTTCGAGACGCTGTCGATGGTCGCAGGTACG
>JBATPJ010000029.1:0-4481 GCA_049291395.1 Saccharimonadales bacterium (SeqCode)
TTACCGGTAGTCAGAAGTTTGGTCGGGATGATGCTCATGCCGGATTTTTTGCGGGCGGCGAGGTCATCGATCTGGCGACGCGACGCGAGGAGTTTGCGGACACTGGTGTCGACGGTGCGGGTGCCGCCGCCTTTTTGGTTGAGCTTGAGGCTAAAGCTTGAGTTGTTGAGCCACAGTTCCCCGTCCCAGATGGTGACGTAGGAACCGCGCAGCTGGACGTGGCCGTCGCGTGCAGCGCGGACTTCCTGCCCTGTCAGGACGATGCCGACCACCAGATCATCGGACAATTCATAATCAAACCGCGCCCGTCGGTTGACGATAGAGGGAGGACTGGCGGGTTTTTTCTTCATGCCCCTACTATATCAGAGGTCGATACTTGACACAAATGGCAAAAGTATGATATAATAGTAAGTGATAGCATCGCCCGATGCGAATAACTTCCCGGGCGACGCATCGCCCTTGTCAATGAGAGGTGGACGCTGTGCTCCGCGTGCTCTACCTGTGGCTAGCTGGAATAGTCATCTTCTACGGAGGATGGCTGTTCGTCGCCTCGTTCGAGGCTCGAGTCGCGCTCCCGCCGATCTGGGGTGGCCAGTACCGGGCCTGGTTCCCGGGAGATTTATTTCTCTTGGTGCTCCTGGCCGTGGCTGTGGTGTACTGCACCGAGCATGTCTCGGTGTCTGGCTGGACCACACTGCTCGGTCTAGTCCTCGGACTGATCGTCGGACTGGCGATGTTCCGGTACCAGATCACGCCGCGTGAATTCGACGATCAGTGGTTGATGTTTTCGCCGACACGTATCCTTCATCAGGTGGTGATCTACACCATCGGTGTGTTCGCGTTCGTGCGATTCATTCTTCCGGCGGCCTGGTCAATCAAGAGTGGCATCGCCCCGTCGGCCTGCTGGCTGGTCGTCATCGGCATCGTCGGTGCTATCGGCTACGT
This sequence comes from Saccharimonadales bacterium (SeqCode), assembly GCA_049291395.1. GTDB lineage: Bacteria > Patescibacteriota > Saccharimonadia > Saccharimonadales > Saccharimonadaceae > JAPUDQ01. The sequence continues at coordinate 946 of JBATPJ010000029.1, forward strand.
GGCATGCCTCGTCTACGACGGGACACACCCCATCGAGGCGTGGGACATGCTGCACCCGATCCACGCTCCTCTCGCAGAGCAGTACCGGTCCGACTTCATCACGAAGTTGGTCACGACGCTCTACAACCTCGCCCGCCGGATGCCGGGGGGATGAGACAAGGAAGGCCGCCCAAGTACCTACCAATCACCGGTAGGGAACGGGCGGCTTTGTCATTTGGGAAGGACGCTTCGATAGACATGCAAAAATTTGGTGCACATCTCGTCGGCGGTCAACTGAGGGATCAAGAGCTTGGACGCGTGCTGCATGCGCTGCAAGAGATCACGATCGGCCATCAAGCGACGCATCGCAGCGGTAAACGCCGTGGCGCTGTTGTTCACGAGGAGCGAATTGTGCGAGTCGACACCGATGGTGAGTCGATCGTCACAGTAGATGATGGCTGCACCGGCGCTGGCGGCTTCACCAAGCACCATACCTTGGGTGTCGAAGCGATAGGATGAAAAGACAAAGACATCGCTATTTGCAAACTCGTTGGCCACGCGTTCGTGGTCTTCGTAGTGTCCGAGGAATTCGATCCGGTTTTTGGGATGGAGGTCGTGGGCCAGACGTTTGAGATTGGCCTCCTCGGTGCCAGATCCGAGGATATAGAGCTCGACATCGGCTTCGGGAAGTGCAGCAAAGGCCTTGATGATGATATCAACTCGCTTCTCTGGATCGAGACGGCCACAGCTCAGGAAGCGGAGCGTGTCAGTGCTATCGCGGATGCGCTCGGCACGGGCGAAGACGTCGTTGACGCCGTTTGGCACGACAAACCCCCGCTTTTCCATCTCGTTGTGTGTAGCGTCGTTGATATTGTCGATGACATAGGGCGCGGGCGATGTAAATGCATCGACATACCGGGCAAGCTTGGCGACGGCTCGCCAGTCGTATTTGGCCAGGCGGGAATCTTCGACCGATGAAAGTTTACGCGGTAAACGGACTGGTAGTCGCAGCTTGTCGTTGCGCAGTCGTTTCATCATACGGGGTGCAAATCGCATATAGGTATAGGTGTTGAGCGCGGCTGACCATGGTGCGGTACGATGAGTACCGGCGTAGTTGGAGTGAAATGTATGCACGTGTGGTATCGAGAGCTGTCGTGCGATGCGAGCGGCGAGGAACATACTTCCCCGCTCGTTTTGGGAGTGGACGATATCGAACGGAAATTCTTTCCAGAGCTTCTCGGCGATGTTACGACTGAACTTGAGCGAACAGAGAAAGCTCGGAGTGCCTGTCAGGTGCCATGACTCACCGACGACGTATTCGCAGTTGGTCGGTGGGACGAAAAAGGGACTGGGAGCGATCAAAATCACCCGATGGCCGCGCTTGGTCAGCTCGTTGATCTGCAGTTCGATAGAGCGCGCCACCCCACCAGAATTCGGATAAAAATCATCGGTCAAGATGCCGATACACAGTGGTCGACCGTGGTGAGGTGTGCGATGTGGCGGTGTGGGACGTGAGTGAATGACATTAATCATAAGAGGTATTATATCAGCTAACGAAGTTTTGCGAATTCTTGTTTGACGGTATCCCAGACCGACGGGTCGCCGTGAATTTTGCGCCAGTACCACCATTCACCTCCCCATGTATCGATATCTGGTGTGCCGATCTCGCGGGCAAAATACAAGGACTGTTTGATCTGCTCGAGGCTCATCGATTTGTCTTGTTCGGGGATGCTAAGGTCGCGGGTATCTTGAGGCCCCCAGGGTTCGAGCTGGAGCTCATGGATAAATATATCGCGTCCAGTCGTCAGCTTGATGATGGTAGCGCGCGTACGGTGATACCAAATCGGTGTCGGATAGGTGATGTAGCCGACATAGGGCCAGGTTTTCTCGCTCCAAACGGTTCGATAAACCGAATACCCATACTCATCGGGAACTGGTGGATTGACAGGGAGACCGTGCTGGTCGCTGAGGCTCATATTGACAGGTTTTTTCGTTAGTTTTTTGAGCAGCGTGAACTCTTCGTTGAGACGATCAGCATCGGCGGCGCCACATTCGCCAAACCAGTTGTTCATACCTTCATTTTCAAGCTGCCAGCTCTCAAGTGCCGGGTGATGTTCGTAGCGCTTTGCGACGATCTCGATGTAGGCATAGAGAGCTTGTTTCCAGGTGTTGCCACCGAGATCTTTGGCCCAGTCGGGCTCGTGGCATTCGGGCCAGCGGGGTTGGCGGAGGCCGATCGCGAGACTGACGGTGGCGCCACGTTTGGCGGCTTCGTTCATCTGCCAGTCGAGACTCTCGAAGTCAAAATTCCCTCTGGTCGGCTCGTGAATATCCCAATAACTCATTAGTCGAAATGATCTGATCTGCATGTCGTCGAGAAGAGCGGTAAAATTATCACGCCAGTTGAGACCGAAATCGACAGCTCGTTTTTCGGAGAAGCTAACACCGATGCGTGGGTGCTCGACGGGTGGAAATAGGATAGGATTCCAGAGCGGTGCGGTCCAAAAGACGAGGAGAAACCCTCCGATAAATCCTGCGAGGACCCGCAAAATTCGTTGTGTCTGGAGGGTCAAGACAACCTGATGTACGCCCGGTGAGAGATGCTTGCTGCGGAGGCTAAATTTTTTGGGCTTTGGTTTTTGTTTTTGTTTTGTCATGGAGCGTATGGGTAATATTGTAGCGGATCGCTGGTAAAAGTGGAAGATTTGCTATACTGAGTGACAAGTATTATGCGCATAGGATTATTTACCGACACATATCGGCCATCTATCAACGGGATTGTTTTTGTCGTCGAGTCACTCCAGACTCATCTGGAAGCGATGGGTCATGAGGTGTATGTCTTTTGCCCGGCACGATCAGTGCGCCCGAGCAAAACTGCTGAGCGATTTGACGAGGATGAGTACATCATCCGCTTCCCGAGCGTCAAAGGTGCGTTTTATGATGACTATGACACGTCATTTTTCTTCCCGCCACGAGTCATGATGCAAGTTCGCGAGCTCGATCTCGACATGATACATATCTTGACCCCAGGCCAGGTCGGTCTGATGGGTATTCAGGCAGCGTGGGTCAACAAAGTACCGTTTGTCATCCAGCACTGCACCGATCTTTATGAGTTTGTCGAGCATTACCCGGCGGTGCTACCTGGAGCACTCGCACTCATCACTCTCGTTGTACCATTTACCGTGCGGCTCCAGGGCAAAGACATCAAAGAGCTTATCAAGCTTTATCGACCGCGACGTGGTGCGACCGAATGGAACCAAGATATTATCGAAAAAGCGATGACCATCGTTTATAGCAAAGCCGATGCCGTGATCACGTTGAGTCGCAAGAGCACCGACCAGCTCGCGTCGTGGCAGCAGGGCGATAAGTTCAAATATCCGCTTGTGATGATGCCAAATGGTGTTGATCCGATCAAACCAGCTTCGGCGAGCGAGCTCAAAGCGTTTCGTAAACGCTGGAATATCGATGAACAAGATGAAGTGTATGGGTTTGTCGGACGACTTGGTGAAGAAAAAAATTTGCCGGTGCTTATCGAGGCGCTCGGGACTGTCCTGAAG
>JBATPJ010000030.1:0-8425 GCA_049291395.1 Saccharimonadales bacterium (SeqCode)
TTAATGAGCTGCCAGCACTTCTTGTTGCTAGCGAATTTTGGTATGGTAGACATACGGAACACCTTTCTTCACTTAGTTGCTTTACATCTCTAAGTATACGAGGTGTTCCGTTTTAGTTTAATGAACCAGTCACTACTACGATACAGATCAACAGCGACAGCATCCACGACCGAGTAATCACCGATCTGTGTGCGACGAAGCTCGCAGGTGTACGCACCGATGCCAAGTGCGCGGCCGATATCTTCGGCAAGCGTACGGATATAGGTACCCGAGCTGACGTGAGTACGAATGTGGAGCTCGGGGTAGCTATACGACAACAGCTCCAGCGAGTGGATCGTGACCTGGCGCGGCGGCATATCGACAGACTTGCCAGCTCTGGCCAGTTTGTAAGCCCGCTCCCCGCCGATCTTGATCGCGCTATAGACAGGCGGAATTTGGGTAATCTCACCGGTAAGGCCACTGAGAGCTGCTGCTATGTCATCTGCATTTGGAAGATAGCTATTGGAAGATGGCTGAATGTCTTTGCTATCTTCTATCTTCCATTCGCTATCTGCCACTATCTCCCCCTCTGGGTCACCCGTCGTACTGGTCGCACCGAGCACGATCGTCGCTTCGTATGATTTGTCGAGCTTGAGAAATTCACCGGCGCGCTTGCAAGCATCACCAAGGAGGATGACGAGAAGCCCCGTCGCAAATGGGTCGAGCGTGCCAGCGTGGCCGACGCGGAGCTGCCGCTTCGTCGGTTTTTCACCGCGAGCCCGATAGTCGGCGCGTATCTGACTCCTGATCTTGGCGACGACATCAAAGCTGGTCCAGCCAGCAGGTTTGTCGATAAGCAAAATATCATCTCGCATACTGCGATTATCTATCATCTACGGTCTAAGGTCTACTATCTAGCCCTGCCCTGGTATCTTGAACTGTCCGGGAGCAGGAGGCGCTAATGGGCCAGTGGGGTGTGGCGTCGCAGGGAAAGTCGGTGGCATGACGGCAGGATGAGGTGAATTCGGCACATCCTGGCCTGGCATCGGTGGTAGTGGCGGCAGTGTCGAGAAATCAGGCATTGGCGGCATAGCAGCCGGTGCGGTCGCTACGGTGTCATGAACCGGAAATGCGGGTGATGGCTGGCCACCGACACTGAGTGGCTGCGTGCCGAAAGCATTCTGGACAGCGTCGCGGGCATCATCGATCGAGCTAGTCGCAGGATGTGCCTGAGCGGCAGCATGGACTTCGGCCTCGAGGTCGGCGAGCGTCTGGTTGTGCTGCTCGGCTGGCTGCTCGACACTCGGCAGCGGTGATTCTTCATACGCAAGCCCAAGATCACCTACCGATGGTGTCCCACCGAAGGAAGGTGGCGCAGGGACAGGAGCTGGCGGCAATACCGGTATCACCGGTGCTGGCGGAGTGGCGATCGGTGCCATTGTGACCGGCTGGATCGTCCGACCACGCGTCATCGGCGCTGGCCCGTCATGGACAAGTGCGTCACCAGCTGGCGGCTCAGCAAACATATCGACGTCAGCGGGCTCATCGCCGTTTGATCCACTACCGGCAACTGCAAATAGGCTGGCGGCTGGCGGCGCATCATGACTCAAGATAGTATGGTTGCGCGCGGAGCGTTCCTCGGCACGTTTGGCCTCTTCGGCTTCGCTCGTCGTAGCGTTGAGCGTCCCGCCCATTAGAGGTGCTTGGTCATCATCGTCAGGGTACGGGTCATGGACGTGGTCGCGCCAATCAGTCGAGGCGACTGGTTTCTCATCTTGCTGACGATGTGAAGCTTCTTCGAGATCATGGCGAAAATTTTCGAGTGGCTGAGTGTGGCCCAGTGCCTGCTCAAGTCGAGCACTTGGATCGACGACTGGTTCGGTCGATGCGACGACCTCTGTTGGGGGCACAACGGGGGGGAGTACCGTCTCTTCATCATGGCTGACGTGCATCTCGCCATCGACGTGCTCCTCGGCGGGCTGTTCATCTGGAACTGGCGCCTCAGCGGGAGCAGCTGGCTGGTCAGTCGGCTGGTCATGGACAGTGATCGTATCAAACGACACACCGCCGGCTTGTAGCTTCTCAGCGATCAGTTGCTGGTTTGCTCCAGCGGCCATCAGTTGGGCGCTCATGGTCATGACACGCGGCGTGGTGTGTTCGTTGCTAAAGCGGTTGGTCGCCGCAACAATACCAGTCAGCAGACCAGTTGCGATCTGTTCGTCGAGGAGATTGGGCTGCAACGCTTCACTGAGGCTCATCAGCATCTCGCAGAGGCTACTCGCCTTCTCATCGCTCCAGTCCATGGTGCCGATCGAGCTTTTGACATCGCGGTTGTTGATAGTTGCGACAGCGGCATCGTGTAGGATTCGTCCGTGCGCTGCGATAGCGTTATCGAGGTCGGATTGCTTCTCTACCCCGAGGGCGATGACGAGATCGACGTTGAAGTCACCTTGGCTAAACTGCAGATCGTTTTCGGAAAGATTGGTTTTGTACGGTGTGATGTAGATACGGACGACGTCGCCTTCGACTTTGTAGCGGAGACGGTCGGCTTTTGCCTTGTCGAGAGCGATGATGAAATCACGCAGGCTATCGACGGTGCCCTCAAACGTCTTCTCAGGGTCGAGGAAGGTAATGGCGGGCGGGATTGCACCAGAGAAAACAGCGGTCGCGCTCTTCTCTAGTTTGTTGAGCATCAGGGTAAAACTCAGTGCCGCTGCCAGCGCATCGACGGACGGATCATGCGATACAGTCACCAGAATAGTCGTCGACTTCTTGATTTTATCGACGATCGCGGACTTTGAGTTTGACGTTTCCATATTTTTCTTTGTTTATTTAAGTTATTGCCACCACTGTAGCATAAGAGTAATAAAACGGTCAAGAATGATTCGCATGATCTTTACAGATTACAACAGATACGGTATAGTCGGTTGTTGAATTGTTATAAAAAACGTGACCAAGGAGCCCTATGCCAATTATCAAATCAGCTATCAAACGCGCGAAGCAAGCACTCGCCCACAAAGAGCGCAACCAAGCGACCAAACGCGACATCAAAGCCGCCGTCAAAGCCTTTGAAGCCGCACCGTCAGCAGTGACCCTGAGCAAAGCCCAGAGCACCATCGATGTCGCCGTCAAGAAAAACATTCTTGAGAAGCGCACCGCCGCCCGCCGCAAATCAGCCCTCAGCAAGAAGGCCAAAGAAGCTGGTGTGAAACTTGCAGCCGGCACGAAAAAAGCTGCTGCGAAACCTGCTGCAAAACCAGTGGCAAAAGCTGCCGCCAAGCCAGCTGTCAAAAAAGCTGCTGCTGCGAAGCCTGCCGCAAAGAAAGCCGTCGCCAAGAAACCTGCTGCGAAGAAAACGACCAAGTAATATTGACTGTTGATCACGTCAACGAAACGTAAAAACGCCCATCTGGGCGTTTTTACGTGCTCAGTCGCGCCACGGCGACTTCGATCAGCCCCCACGGCTCGGCACCAGACGTCTTGATGAGACGGTCACAGTCCTCTACGGCCGCGACCATGTCACGGAGTTGCGTCATGGTGAGCTGGCGAGCGGTCGCCAGTGATTTTTGCGCGACGTAGGGATGGATGCCGGCTTCTTGGGCGATGGTCTGCGCGGTCTTGCCCTCGGCGGTCTTGCAGACGGCGAGCGCATAGAGTTGGCTGACCAGCAGGCCGATAAATTTGTACGGATCTTCGGAACGGCGCACGATCGCGAGCTTCGTGAGAGCGTGCTCGCGCTTCCCCGCTACGACGGCATCGAGTAGCTCAAATGCAGTTGCGCTCGGGTTGGGATCGATCAAATCTTCGATCAGTTTGCGTGAGATAGGCTTGCCAGCCAGCGCCAATTTCTCGACATCATGATGAAGCCGCCACTGATCGGTGCCGACATAGCTGACGAGATACTGCGCCTCGTCGTGATGGAGCTCGATGCCGTAGTTGCGAGCGTGCGTCCGAAGCCAGCTGGCCACTTCGCGCTCATCGAGCATGCGAAACTCGCGCACCTCGGCGTGTTTTTGCAACCATTTGAACGTCCGGGTCCGCTTATCTGGCCTCGTCTCGACCAGAACAAGATCGATCTCACCAGCGCCCTCGAGAAAATCACTCAGTTCATCCCAGACGGGTTTATTTGCACTGGCCGCGTGGATAATCGTCAGCTTGCTCGTGGCAAACAGCGACGCCCCTTGTAGTAACTGAGGTAGCTCAACCATGCTGAGACTATCCCCCTGCACCACCGCGACACTATGCTCGCCGTGCGCCTCGAGAAACTCATCACGCACCCGCCAGAGCGCCCGCGTCAGCGCGTAGTCGTTGTCACCGTAAAATAGTTGGATCATTATCTATCAAGTATACGATATCTGTCACGGTGCCTTCTGGCAGTTCGGACAGATATGCGTCCCACGGCCCGCAACCTTCAGTTTTTCTACCAGTACATCAGGGTGCCGAGGACAGCTCAGCCCTTCGCGGCGGAACACGCGCGCAAAATCGATGTAGCTGCCACGCTTGCCCTCGGCATTCACGTAGTTACGATCGGTGCTTCCGCCCTTTGCAATGCTGAGGTTCATAACGTATTTTACTTCGTGTAAGAGTGACGCTAACTGTTCGTCACTTACCTCCCGTACTTTTTGTGCAGGGTGAATGCCTGCACCCCACAAACTCTCGTCGGCATAAATGTTCCCGACCCCGGCTAGCACCGTCTGATCTAATAAAGCAGCCTTAATGGACGTGTTGTTCCGGCGGCGAACCCGCGGAATAAACCCTTGCGTCGTGAAACTATCTTCCAATGGCTCGGGCCCTACCTTTTTCATAAAATCTAAATTCGGTACCTCAAGGGTGGGCATGAGCTTCATCCACCCAAACTTACGCTGGTCGTTGAAAAACAAGTGCGAACCATCGCTGAAGGTCAGCGTCACGCGTGTCGAACGGTCGGGTAACTCTCCTATCAGGCTATCTGTCGGGTGTCCGCCGCCGAACACTTCACTGCCCCGATACACCAGCTGTCCCGTCATCTTCAGATGCACAACCAGGCTGTACTGCGACGACAAATCAATAATCAGCACTTTTGCCCGGCGGCGGACCGCTACAACCTGTGCTGCGTACAAAAATTGCTCAGTCGATGAGATATCGTTAGGAAAACTCTTTGGCGAGTCATGCACGCGCGCATGTGCAACCGCTTTATCAATAAGTAGGGAACTAAGCCCCCTGCGAATCGTTTCAACTTCTGGTAGTTCTGGCATACCGCTAGTATACTCTTTTTAGTATGCGAGATCCTATTCATTAAGCGTCATCGCCATGCGCAGCACGCGCTGGAAACAACGAGGCATAGACCCCCGCCCCTGTTTATCCGCGACCTCACGTCAATCAAATAACCAATGTGCTATAATATATATCATGATACGCTTCAAGCACCTCGCGCCATTCCTCGCTGGCGGCATCCTACTGCTTGTCGCGGTTGTTTTTTTCATCATGTTCGTCAATCGCCTGCCCCTCTACAGCAACGTCCGCGCCGTTCACAGCATATCCAATCTTAAAATTGTCCTTCCAGCACAGCTACCTGCAGGCGCCACTATCACTCAACACCCCATGCACGACGCAAAAACAGGCGGCGTTGTCACAGCTATAGACATTGATGGATACCGTGTAGCATTTTCTCAACAAAAAAAACCTAGTACCAACCTGAAGCAGCTTGATACCGAAGAGAATTATTTAGTAAATGCTGGCTCAGTGTATATCTTAAGATCAGAACAAGGTCGCCTGCAAGCAATCGTAGAAACATCCGATTCATGGCTTATGATTAACGCTGAGGCTGAACTGGGCGTGAATGTCTTTAAGCGCCTCATCGAACAATTACGAGTTATCGAGCCTTAACGACATAATCATAGGCGACCTTAGATACCTGCGCAATTACCTCTGATCCACGATCCTTATCTTCACCAAGCATAACACAAAGCAGGTATGGACGCTCTGGTATATACACTATCCCGCAATCCGACTGCACTTGATTGCCTGCCACGCCAATTTTGTGTGCAATCGGCACGTCACTAGGGATGTACTTGCCTAGGCGGCCCTCGCCACCATACGTTGAACGAGCCAAATGAGCCATAATATCCTGTGAGGCATCGGCCGACAGATAGCAAGAAAAATAAAGGCATTTCATGAACGAAGCATACGCTCGGGCAGACATGGATAAATTTGCCTCTTCGGTATCAACAAAGTCAACATCAAGGGCATCATACGCAGATGAGTCTAGCCTGTCTGCGTACTTCGCCGTGACCGATTGTACTGCATTGAGAGCGGTGTTGTCCGACTGCTCTAGCACTAGCTTGCTTAGCTCGTCCAAGGTTAGTTTATAACCAGCCCCTTTTTTATACAAATCGCCGTACCCTGGGTCAAGCCATTCACTGCGCAGTGCTACCTGTGTGTCCAAATTGACATGACCAGTTTCCGCGAGTTTATGCAATTCCATAATGACCGGCACTTTTAGTAATGAGGCGGCAACCATATGCTGTGTGTCGCCAATACGTATTGATGTGCCCGTTGGCAAATACTCAAAGTACAGAGACACGTCGCCCTCGTAATATGCCAGCTCCTCGCGGAGCTGCGCGCGAAGCGGTTCAAAGTTCAGCAATCTATCGCTTGGCTTAGATAAAAAAATACGTTTTGCAAGCAAATTATGTTCATCTAATTGAGCGTCTGTACGCGCGCCCATGCACCACATCCCAGCAATAAAACTAACCGTAACCACTAGCAGGGTGGCAATAATTTGCAGTGGTATGCGATAGTTATTCATATACGTTCATTTAGCGGAGTGTCGTTAAGTTGCGCTTTATTTGATAGTAATCAATCTTCCAGGCACGAGCAACACCATCAACGGTATGCATTGCAATCGCAGGGCCGATTGGTCGAGTGTTCGCTGGCAAATTTGCAGATACCGTTCCGACAGAGGCCTCATTGATAAAGAATTCTACCGATGCGCCCGTTGAGTTAGTGACGAACTTAAATCGCTGATACATATTAATGGTGGTCGTGCGCGCAACACCCGTATCTAAGCAGGTGACTGCGTTATTATTTTGGGCACACATAAACCAGTTGCCTGCAGTTGTGGTCGTATTGTACTGAAAATAGATGCCGTCAGTTGGGTCCGCGCTTGTTGTGGTGCCGTTCATCAGGCCAATCCGCACCACGGTTTGAGTGCCGTTAGCGGCCGCAGCGTTACTTGGACCATGGTCAAACTCAACCGTCATATTACTCGGCGTGCCCGCCATACCGTTTGGATCGAGCCGCAGCATGTTACCACTCCCCGCCGTTGCGGCAGTCGTTGTTTGGTAAATGCCCCACCTATCACGGTTCGACGCATCCGCTGCGGCGCTTACTTTTGCCTCTGTTGCAGTACTCGTGTCGGTTAACGTCCACTCATATGTTCCAATCGTAGCAGTTGCTACACCAGCGTCAATGAAATCTTCTTGCAACACCCATTCAGAACGCAAACTAGCAAAATTACAGTCACCCCATAGCCCATTTTTATAACACTCAAACGACTTACTATTAGAGTTGTAGTACATGGCGCCGTCGACCCCGGTTGGGTTACCGGCGTTAGTTTTATTGCCTAACACCAGCACTGTGCCGGTAGTATCTCCCGCTACTGCTCCAACGTACAGCCTTGAATTTGTAGAGTCAACGGTAAACAATGAGCTCCCTGCTGCATTCTGAATCTGGAATGCGGCTACGGAATTTGACAATCGGCTGGTGATGTTTGCCCCATTTTCTGCAAGCGGTTGGTCTGAGTAGATGGTGCTGGTAGCCAGGTTATCGATAGTAGACGTGCCTGGGGTCGAATTAAATGTGTTGTTCGTGATATAGTTGGTTGCCGAAGTAACCCTAATCGATATAGCATAGCAAGTTACCGAACAGCTATCATCGGTAATTCGGTTATTAGCGATTGTATTTTTGTGGGCATAGCCTAGTTCGATACCGTAATTCCAGTTGCTACTACCCGTATTTATAATACTATTACCGGTAACTGTGTTATTTGTTGGCTCATCTCCAGCAATTCCTATTACGACAATACCTGCTCCACTGGTGGTATCAATTGTGTTGCTGTTAACCGTATTGTTATGAGATTCTGAATCAATTGCAATCCCATCGTCGGTGGTATTCAGGATAGTGTTGCCCGAAACTGTGTTACGCACCGAATTGTATACATAAATACCATCGTCAGTTGAGTTTTTGACGGAATTTCCCGTCACGCTATTATCGCTTGAACCGGTGAACAGGATAATGCCTATACCCGAAGCAGAAATCGAGTTACCGGAAATCGCATTTCCCACCGTAGAGCTGTATATGCCGTATGCGGTAGCGCTCGTGACTTGATTGCCGGTGACAGCGTTGTAGTTAGAGGTTGACTGCACATTTATGCCATTACCGACCGGCGCATGAACCTGGTTGTCTG
>JBATPJ010000031.1:0-26936 GCA_049291395.1 Saccharimonadales bacterium (SeqCode)
AGGCTATAGTGCTTGGCTGCTTCAGCGTTGAGCATGACGTAGCGAACACCGAGATAGCCACGATCAACCGTACCATTGGCCAGGACACCTTTAATCAGCCCTTTCGCTTCATTGATCGGGATCGCAAAGCCGATGCCCTCAGCGCCTTGACTGACAGCAGTGTTGATGCCGATGACTTCACCGTTGATATTGACGAGTGGGCCACCGGAGTTGCCTGGGTTGATCGCCGCATCGGTCTGAATAAGATTGGACAAGTCTTCCGACTCAGTCTCATCGCCGGCGGTTATCGAGCGGTTGATACCCGAGACGATGCCTGATGTCACCGTCGTCTGAAACTGGCCGAGTGCATTGCCGATCGCGACGACCTTGCCACCGACCACCAGCTGCGATGAATCGCCAAGCTTCGCCGGCGTCAGATTGTCGACGTCTTTGATCTTCAAAAACGCCAGATCATTGATCGGATCACGTCCGATGATACTGACGCTCTCATAGGTCGTCCCGTCATTCGCAATCACCGTGATGTTCGTAGCCCCTGTCGGCACGACATGCTTGTTCGTCAGGATATAGCCGTCTTCGCTAATGACGATGCCTGTCCCTGCGCCCTGATCGTACGACGTACCGCCAAAAAAGGTACTCGCGGCGGACGGCACATCAAAGATGATCGAGACAACACTTGGCGAGACTTGCTTGGCGATATCGGTGACGACTTCACCCTCGGCGATGACTCGCTGCATCTCAATAGATTTGCTGGTCTGTGATGGAAATAGACCACTACCGACATAGGTCCACGCCCCGCCCATCCCGGCGACGAAACAAACTGGTATCAAAATGAGATTCTTCGATAATCGCCATTTACGGCGTGACTTAGGTGCCGGAGCTTTCGATGGTTTTGGATTATTTTGTACTGTGTTCGCAGTGCTTTCCATATGCCTACCCTTACTACTTACTACGATGTTATACGAAAAATTTCTGAGATTTCCTTGAAAAGAAGTATGCCGATGACGATAGCTGCGAATAGCATATGGCTCCTGATCTTGGCCCATGAGTAACGACGGTGATGAACCGCGTCATAGATACGGATCGTGACGTAGCCAACCAACGAAACGATGATAGCCGCCTGCGGCAGTAGCAGATTGCCGCTCAGCTGATACGCGACCATCCAGTGCGTTGCGAGCCAGCCCACTTCGGCCACAACCATCCCCCACATCATTGCGAGCAACGTCATATCGTCATCTTCATAGTTATCGAGTACATGGCGAGCCGACACATACCCGATCACCCAGCAAACTATCACAGTAAACGCCGTATCGACAAGATGCGTCAAACTAAAAAGCGCCGTGAGCGCAACAAATTGTGATATGCCAGCCTGCACCAGCACATACATCCGCTTGCTCCGTGGCTTGATCATCAGGAGCCATCCCGCATAGAGTACTGCTATCAGGACCTGGATCATCAACGAACCCGAAGCCTGCCATATCAGCGTCACAGTACTGAAACCGACGAGGGTATCGACGAGATTCGCCTGAATATTGGCAAACCAAAACCGAGGTCGCACAGCGAGTACCCGCCATTTACTGAGTAGGATGATGAGATATGCGACATACGGCGGCGAAAACGCCACAGTGAGTGCCAAGACGGTACCGGCGAGCACCAGATTGAGCACGATATAGACAACATCGCTCACTTTTGAGCGTTTGGCGGCTGATTTAATGAGTTCCATCACGCTATATTATATCACGCGTCGCGAGAGCACGACGCTGATGACTACTGGCCTTCGCCAATGATTATCACGAAGTCCGCTGTCGACTGCACTCCCGATGGTAGTGATGAGCCACTACTTGCCTGGCCGAGAACATCAGCGAGTTTTTTCGCCGTTTGCGTCTTGCTGCCGCCAGTCAGATCAAACCATTTGAGCGCGTATTCACGAGTCGTCGGCGCGTCGCCGATGCTCGTCACGATGATGCCTTCGCTGGCTAGCTCGCTCTGTTTTGTGCTCGCCACACCCGAACGATCAGTTGCGTTGAGGACCTCGATTGTCGCCTCTTCGGTACTACTTGTCACCCCAGATAATTGCGACTGCAGAAAGCTCTGGATCTGTGAGTAATCAGTCAGACCGGCAACCGGCCGCACGATACTCTGACCGGAGTAACTGCCCGTCGTGACAAGCGATGTGTCGCCTTTGACAAGGCTGATGCTACGGATACTGTCTTGTTTGATGTCTTTTGTCAGGTCAATGAGCGTCTTGACCTCACCGGTGGCAAAATTGGTCTTGATGTTGTTGCCGAGACTGTCGATCAGTGCCGATACAGCGACAGGATTTGCAAGAGTACCGGCGCTAACAGCCTTATCTTTGAGCGCTACGATGATCTTCTGCTGGTATTGTTCCCGCGAGAAATTACCGCCAGTAAGGCCATAGCCTCCACCTGTCGCATCGCGCGCACGAGCCAGTGCCAGTGCATGATCACCATCCAGCTGAGCTGGACCGTTCTCATACTCGACCATGTGGCCGTTGGGCGGACATTTGGCGATACGCTGAGCACGCGTCGCCCCACACTGCCAGTCAAAGTTGGGGTCCATAATACCATCTGGGTTGTCACTATCAATCGTAACCGTGATACCACCCACCGCATTGACGGCATCGCGAAGCGCCGTATAGTTCACTTTTGCATAATACTGTATGTCCATCCCGAACACATTGCCGACGACATCTTTGAGCTTGTTTGCACCAGCGGCCTCATTGCCCCCTTCTTTGGCGCACTCATAAATAGCATTTATCTTCCCCTGATACCCGGCGAGACATGCCTGACCATAATCCACCCACAGATCTCGAGGGATGCTAAACATCACTGCGTTTTTCTTCCCCTGATCAAGACTGATCACCATCATTGAGTCAGTCAGCTCCGACCCATCATGCCCAGGATCATCTTCGCTTGTACCGAAGAGCAGGATATTCGTCCGACCCATCGCGTCTTTTTGTAGCTGGCGACCACTAAATACGTCAAAAATATTACCTTGGAAGATACTATTTCCTGCAAAAACAAGTTTATAGCCAAAATACCCACCGATCGCCAAGACGATGATAGCAATCACCAGCAAAATTCGTTTGACGACTTTTTTGTTGATACGACGACGGCGCTTCTTAGGCAGGTTGTCCTCTGCCTCGATGGCCTGTAGCGAAGCCTCGATATCGCCCGAGATGATCGGCTGCTGCGCCGCGAGAGTTCCGACCTGGCCCATGGTCCGCGATGTCGGTCGTTTGTAGATCGAAGGATCTTGCTCTTCCTGAGCCTGATTGTCGGCACGCAAAAATTGCTGAGGCACAGGGAGCCTGTCCATTTCGGCATGGGCTAGGGTGTGCTGATCTGATTGGGTCGAATTCCGACGACGCAATGCAAACCCATCGATGTTATTACGTGGCTTGCGTGACATAACTATGCTACTACTATAGCGGTTCTCAGCATTTATGACTACCGTAAAAGTGCTTATGTTTTTCGATATTATTCCTAGTGAGGATGCTGTTTGTAGTGTATCCTGGTATGGTAATGCTTACGATCGAACGCCGACAAAATATTCGCGATGTCATGGGTATCGCATGGTTTGTTGTTGCCGTCGTCATCGGCGCCTGGCTCATCAACGCCCTTGTCTTTCGTAGCTTCAGCGTGACAGGCCCGAGCATGGAGTCGACGATGTATACGGGCGATCGCCTCATTGTCAACCGACTCCCTATGACGTGGAATGCCCTCCAGGGTAAGCCATATATGCCTTCGCGTGGTCACGTCATCGTCTTTCGCAATCCCAAATTTGAGCAGATGCAAGCTGATGAATTCGTCGTCAAACGCGTCATCGGCCTCCCAGGCGAAGAAGTCGAGGTGTCAGGCGGCAAAGTCACCGTCTACAATTCCGACCATCCAGAGGGTTTCGATCCCTACGAGGGTGTCGAGATATATAGCTCCATCGTCACCGGAGAGGTCAGCCGACAACGAGTCCCAGAAGGACAAATATTCGTGATCGGTGATAACCGCGGCGGCAACGAGTCACTCGATTCACGCAACGGACTTGGCCTTGTGCCCCTCGACAACATCGTCGGACCAGTCTCACTTCGCATCTATCCGTTCAACAAAGTCAGTACAAATTTCTAAAGCACTCCAGCCTACAAATCTATTGGAGAAATTCTTGTAATTTATCTAGCTCTTTCTGATCTTTGTAGCTGATGATGATCTGTCCACCGTGCGCGGTCGTCTTGTGCATGACTTTCATATGCAAACGACTACCGAGCTGACGCGTAAAGTCCGTCTCGGTCTGGGTGTGTTTCACCGCGGCGGCTGTCTTATCGTCTGCAACGGGGCCTTTTTTGTAGCCGACGACGAACTGCTCGGCCTTACGCACGCTCCAACTGTTCAGGATGATGAGGCCGAGAAGCTTGCGCTGAATCGCCGGATCGTCGATAGCGAGTATCTGACGAGCGTGACCTTCGGATATATCTTTTGCGACCAGGGCTTTTTTTGCCTCATCAGGGAGGCGTAGCAGTCGAATTGTATTCGTAATCGTACTCACCGCCTTGCCGCCAGCGCGCTGCGCGATCTCCTCATGCGTGAGATTGAACTGGGTATTCAGCTTGAGATAGGCAGTCGCTGTCTCCAGCGGGTTGAGATCTTCACGCTGCAGGTTCTCGATCAGAGCAATCTCCAGTTTGTGCTGGTTGCTGATAGTCCGGACCAGTGCCGGTATACGCTCAATTCCGGCAATCTGTGCGGCTCGCCAGCGGCGCTCTCCGGCTACAATCTGGTATTTGTCGCCGTGTGCCGCGACGATGATCGGCTGTATCAGCCCATGCTGTCGGAGCGACTCAGCTAATTCTTCGAGAGATGCGCGGTCGAATTCTCGTCGTGGCTGATCGGGGTTTGGCTCAGTATCTTTGACAGCGATATAGCGCAGCTCTGATATCTTCTCATCGCTACTTGCCGTCGGGTCAAACGTCTCATCGAGTACGTCGGTCGGGATAAGCGAAGCGAACCCCCGTCCTAAGCCTTTTTTTGCGGTCATGATTTGCTCCTCTCGTCCACCCGTTTGATGAGTTCTTTGCTGACAGCTTTGTAAGCCCTGGCCCCTTTGCTCCAGCGGTCATACGCACCGACGGGTAGGCCATGACTTGGTGCCTCAGCGATACGCACGTTGCGCGGGATGACTGTCTCGAACACCTTACCTGGAAAATGCTTGGTGATCTCAGCGTGCACCTGCTTGCTCAGTGTCGTACGTGGATCCATCATCGTCACCAGCACGCCGATCAGCTCCAGCGTCGGGTTCATACCCTTCCTGATCAGTTGCATCGTCTCAAGCAGCTGCCCGAGGCCTTCCATGGCGTAAAACTCCGCCTGGACCGGCAAGAGCACGTAGTCAGCCGCGATCAAGGCGTTGACCGTCAGCAGGCTAAGGCTCGGTGGGCTATCGATAATGATGATGTCATATCCTTCAAGGCGTTGCAGGGCTGATTTGAGACGGACAAACCGCCGCTCGGCTTTGGCGAGATCGACTTCAGCATTGGCCAGCTGTGGTGTCGCCGGGATGATATCGAGATTTTTGTGCTGAGTGTGCAGGACTGCTTCACTGGCCGAGCTATCAAGCTGGATGATATCGAGACTGGTCAGTTCCAGAGTGTCTTTGTCGATACCGAGTCCGCTCGTCGCATTACCCTGTGGGTCAAAATCAACCAGTAGGACATTGCGCCCCTCACGGCTCAGACAATACGCTAGATTGACACTACTCGTCGTCTTGCCGACGCCGCCTTTTTGGTTCGTCACCGCGATGATGACCGCCACTAGTTGTTCTCCCTCATATACTCTCGATTATACCATGAGCGTGAAACAATCATGCCGATAGCAAATAATGATTTCGCTTACGCTTGCATCTTACCTCTATCTAGAGTATAAACAACACATCCCTAAAACCATTGCTTTGGGGGACCAAAGCCCGAGCAGTCAGGAGACTGCATTGAAAACTCAGATCGCCGGTTCACCTGTCTACACCACGGACGACACCGACACCAGTCTGATCCGCCACCGTCGCGTCGCCGTCTTCGGCTACGGCTCGCAGGGTCATGCCCACGCACTCAACCTCCGCGACAGCGGTGTCGAGGTCGTCGTGGCACTGCCCGAGAACTCAAGCTCTCGCGACAAGGCAAGGGCGCAAGGCCTCTGGGTCAAGAGCTTCACCGACGCTGCCGCATGGGCTGACTTCATCATGTTCCTCGTGCCCGACATGGCGCAGCGCGCCGTGTTCGAACAGATCAAGAAATACCTCACGCCCGACAAGATCCTGGCCTTCGCCCACGGCCTCAACATCCACTACGGCCTCATCACGCCGCCTGCGGGTGTTGACGTCGTGATGATCGCCCCCAAGGGTCCGGGTCACGTCGTGCGCGAGACGTACGTCGATGGCCAGGGTGTACCCATGCTCGTCGCCGTCGCGCAAGACGCCTCCGGTCAGGCACTCCCTCTGGCGCTCAGCTACGCACACGCCATCGGCGGCACACGGGCCGGCGTCATCGAGACGACCTTCCGCGAGGAGACCGAGACCGACCTGTTCGGTGAGCAGAACGTCCTCTGCGGCGGGCTCGTCCAGCTCATCCACACGGGCTTTGAGGTGCTGGTCGAGGCGGGCTACAGCCCGGCCATGGCCTACTTCGAGGTCTGCCACGAGCTCAAGCTGATCATCGACCTCGTCTACCGCGAGGGGATCGCTGGCATGCTCGGCTCGATCTCCGACACCGCCAAGTGGGGCTGTCTGTCCAACGGGCCGCTACTCATCGACGAGTCGGTCCGGCAGCGCATGAAGGCTTCCCTCGAGCGGATCCAGACTGGCGAGTTCGTCCATGTCTGGGTCACTGAGGACGCCGATGGTCGGCCGAACTACTCGGCGACGCTCGCCGCGGCGCGCCACCACCCCATCGAGGCAGTCGGCGCCGAGCTGCGCGCGCTCATGCCGTTCATCGGAGCAGGACGCACCAAGACGACCGACGTCTCCGGTGGCTAAGCCAGGTTTTACGGGATGATGCACGGCGGGAGAGATCCTCCCACCGTGCATCTCCAACCATGTAATTTCTCGAGATAATATACGCTTAAAAACACTTTCTGCTTTCATAGAAAGTGTTTTTAAGTTCCCTTGTATCACAAGGACAAACGCTAGGACTCGCTACGCGATATTACTGATTTCGATACGAGAGTATTTCTGGCGGTGACCAGTAAGTTTGTGAACTCGTTTTTTACTCTTGTAGCGAATGATCTGGAGTTTGTCACCTTTGACTTCGTCTTCGATAACTTTCGCTTTGATTTTGATACCACTCACCTGCGGTGTGCCGAGCTGGACGTCTTTGTCATCAAAGAGCATCAGCGGTTCGAGTGTGAGCTCTTTAGTTCCATCCGGGAGGCGGTCCACCAGGAGGGTCTCTTTGGCAGCGACAATGTATTGTTTGCCGCCGACGCGAACAACTGCTTTCATAGCATTCCTTATGAATTATTTAATACTAACCGTCGATTATAACAGAGATGGACATATTTGCAATCCACTACTGCAGCAACGAGTCTGGCATGTCTATACTATTGAGCGTGTCCTCCGTCGCACTACTAACACCCGTTCCAGAGTAATACGGTATCCATATCCCGTTAGTTTTCTTAACGACACATCGGCTAGGGGTAACTTCAGGATACTCCAACCTTACGAGAGCAAACGGTGGCTCTTTCTTTACAATAGTAATAGTTGGGGGATTTTTCTGGGTGATAGTGAACGTCCCTGAGCTTATTGCCCTACTATGCGTAAAGCTTGCGACATAGGCTATGCATGTTTCACCAATCAGTTCATCATCTGACTTGTCCGCTGCTTTTTTAAGCTTTTGCAATTCAGCATTGAGTGTCGTAATAGTTTGCGTGGATGCATTTAGCTCGTCGAGCTTTGCGTCGACGGCCGTTTTTTGATCATACCAAAGATAGGTCATAATACCGACACCAAGCAGTGCGAGCAAAAATAGTACACCGACAAATGAGAATGCTCGTCTGCGTTTTCCCGTATCAGGTGACACCGGTGATGGCTTCATGCCTGGGACCATTGTTGTTTCCGGAGTCGCTGTTTTCTTTGGGTCACCCATACCTATTCCTTTGTTCGTTACTTTACTTAGTGTGATCTATCCCAATTTGGTCAAACGTTGTTTTGGCGCCCTGGACAATATCGTCTTTGATCGCACTTGTCGAAGAAACGGCCCGGGAGGCCACGTCGGTCACACTTTTCGTAATATCGTCTTTGACATCGAGAAATTCACACGCGATCGAACCAAAATCACGTAAGAAGCTCATGCCATCTAGTATATCACTCACAGACCCCGGCTAAGAATCAAACTTGAACCAGCTTGGGTCGTGGGAGATATCGTCTTCGACTTTCGTCCAAAACTGATCGAGTTCGGCTTCGTCGGGGCGATCAGTCAGCTGCCAGTTATCATCGTGGTCGATCGGGTCGGTCTGAACGGCGGTAGTGAGTTCATCGTCATCATCGACGACCGGGCTGAGCTGCAGTGTCTTCGGCTGGCGAAGGCTGAGTGACGGAAGCGAGAGGTGGAATTTTGGTTTTATTTCTAACATGGGCTATGCATTCATATTAGCATAAGAATATAAAAATGTCAATGCCAGCGGGCTTCGATAGCGTGTATCTGGTCGTGATTGAGGCCGTAATAGTGAGCGATCTCGTGCCAGAGCGTGTGTTTGATCTGTCGATAAAAACTCGCCTCGTCGTGCGATATGGCCACGATGGGATATTTAAACAGCGTGATCTTGTCCGGCAGCACGAGGTTGTAGCCTGCCCCGCGCTGCGGCAACGGGATGCCTTCGTAGAGCCCCAGGAGAAGCTGATCACCCCGCAGGCGAAGTTTGTGCGCCTGCTCCGGTGTCGGCTCGTCAGCATAGGTGATCACAACGTTGTTCAGGTGCTCGATATATCGCTCAGGCATCTCGCCCATGGCGCGGGAGATGAGCTGGTCAAAGGTCTCGTCGGTGATATCGTGCATGGAATAAAGTATAGAGCATCGATCACCCAGCTCTCTACGCTCCCCATTTACGATTCGACGATTTCCGTCTACAATACTACGTAATAACCATAATAACTTTAGAGGTGGGCACTCCTATGGCAGTCATCGTTTTTTATGAAGCAACCAAAATGGATGAGCATCAGCTCGCCGAGGGGCTGCAATCGACCGATCATCACTGGGAATTCGTCCGTGACCAGATCAGTCTGCGCAATCTCAACGAAGATGCCGAGGTGATATCAGTCTTTGTGACCAGCCAAGTCACCCGTCAAATGATCGAGAAAATGCCACGACTCAAACTTATCGCTACCCGCAGCACCGGCTTTGACCATATCGACCTCGAAGCCGCCACGGCTCGCGGCGTCACTGTCCTCAATGTCCCGACCTATGGCGAAAACACTGTCGCCGAAGCTGCCTTCTCACTGATGCTCGCCCTGACCCGCAAACTTATCCCGACGGTCAGCGCCACCCGCAAAGGTACCTTTGTCGCCAGCGATCTAACCGGTGTCGACCTCAAAGGTCGTACGCTCGGCGTCATCGGCATGGGACACATCGGTCGCCACGTCGCTCACATCGCCAAAGGCTTCGAGATGAATGTCATCGCCTATGATGTCCACGAAGACGCAGCCTTCGCCAAAGAAATTGGCCTCGAATACGTCAGTTTCAACGACCTCCTCGCTCGTAGCGACATCATCACCCTGCACACCCCGCTCCTGGCCGACAACTACCACCTGATCAACCAAGCAACTATCGCCAAGATGAAAAAGGGCGCAATTTTGATCAACACGGCGCGCGGTGAGCTCGTCGAAAACCGTGCCGTCATCCATGCCGTTAAGAGCGGTCACCTCGCCGGCGCTGGCCTGGACACCATCGAAGGCGAAAAACTGATCCTGCAAAAAGGCGTCATCGACGCCCTCGATAGTAGCCGCACTAGCCCAACGACGTTTGAGCACGCCACCGAAGTCCACGCCATGCTGCAAATCCCCAACATCGTCATCACGCAGCACGCCGCCTTCAACACCGCCGAAGCTATCGCTCGCATCAACGACACGACCGTCCAAAATATCGTCAAATTCTGGTACGGCGAGATGCCAAACCGCGTGCAAAACCACGCCACCCAGGGCAAACTCATCATCGTCCGCCACACCGAGTCAGAGTGGAACGCACAGGGCCTCTGGACCGGTACAACCGATGTTCACCTCAGCCAAAAAGGCTTCGCCGATGCTGCAACGATGGGCACCAAGCTCAAAGACATCCACTTTGACTACGCCTACACGTCACAGCAAATTCGCTCACAAGAGACACTCGAAGCGATCAAAAACGCCTCTGGCCAGCTCGACCTCCACTCTGAAGCAAGCGGCGCGATCAACGAGCGTGATTACGGTGTCTACACCGGTATGAACAAAGAAAAAGTCCATGCATCGATCGGCACCGAGGCATTCAACACCCTCAGGCGTAGCTGGGACGGCCCCGTCGAAGGCGGCGAAACGCTCAAAGACGTCTACGCCCGCGTCATACCGTTTTACCTGCGTGTCATCCTGCCCCGCGTCCGCCACGGCCAAAATGTCTTGATGGTCGCCCACGGTAATTCCATCCGCTCACTCATCAAATACATCGAAAACATCTCCGATGACAAGATCGGTGTCACCGAAATGCCCCAAGACGACGCCCTCATCTACGAAGTTGATTTCGATGGCCGCGAGAAGTCCAAAGACATCATCAAGCTATAAGATCTGGTCTTTGCGGAGCAAAATTGTCTGCAAATGAAATTTTTTACTCAGTTCGTGATCAAGCTCTGGGCGGATCAGGAGGATGGTCGCCATGACGTCAGCGATCAGCGCTGTCCGAGCGAGCACATAGGTGCTGATGACATCTGACGTGCTTGACTCACTCGTCGCGGGATCGATGATGTGATGATGCGTCGCGCCGTCATGCTCCCAAGTACGCATGACTGACGAACTGACCGCCAGCGCGCCGTGACTGATCGGTGTCTGACCGATCTGTTCGTCATGCCTCGTCGGATGCTGCAGCGCGATATCGATCGGCGTGTCGCTATGGACGTACATATCACCACCACCATTGACGATAAACTGGCTATGGCCGCAGTCTTGCATAATTGTCACAAATTTGTCGATCAGCCAGCCTTTGCCAAGACCGCCAAGATCGATGACACTTTCACTTGGGATGACTATTTTATCTCTGGTGATTTCACTTCGTTGCCAGAAATTATCGACAACTTCCCCGCTCCGCTGGCGATCACCATAGCCCAGCCGATGCAGCACACCGCCGACCGAGATATCGAACGCGCCGTGCGATACGGCGTACATATCGCGGGCGAAGATCAGCATATCGTAGAGCTCCGACGGGACATCCTCCAGCACCTTATCGACATTTAGCCGCCCGACGAAAGACGTGTCCGTAAAGCGCGTATAGTCGCGGTTAAACTCATCCATCGCCGCGTCGATACGTCGCTTGGTTGCCACCGGAAATGTCCGTGCACCCGGAAGCTCAAACCACCAGTGCGTCCCGATCCCCTCGCGCGTATAAATATTAGCGGCCAACTTGAACTCCGTGCGTTCGCCAGCCCAGAGTGGCGTGCAGCGGGGTGGACTGCTCGACAGGACCCTGGGAGCGGGAGCGCACTAACAAAATTTGACTTGCAAATTTTGGGCAGCGACCATCAAGTAACAAACTAGGCCTTAGCATCTGCTCTAATTGTATCAAGGACTGCGTTAAAGGCATCGCTCGTCAGGCTCGCCCCGCCGACGCGACTGACTGAGACGCTTGATAATGATTCACCCTTCACGGCAGAACTGATCAAGGATTCAAAATCGCTGATATACCGACCAGACTCGTGATCGCTATATGAATTATCAACCGTCAGGTTCGTGATCACACCGCCAGCCACCGTGATCGTGGCAGAGAGTGAGTTGACGTCACCTTTCGGCACGCTATAATTCACGCTCGCGACATACGTCCCGTCGGCATATGACGAACTCGACTCACTCAATGTCAACGTATTGGTTGTTGCCGGCGTGGCGGCACTAGACGTCGTCGTACTCTGCACCGGCGAACCTGCGACCGATGGTGTTGCTGATATAGTATCTGGAGTCGCAAATAATGCGTATCCACCGAAGCCCGCCGCCGCAATCACCGCGGTCGAGCCGATAACTGTAAAGATTTTTTGTGATGTATTCATGGTTCAGTACTATAATACCGCCGTTTGAAAAATAGCTGAGAAAAATATCATGCGAGTCCAGCCGCTACACCTTGCGCGAAAATGCTAATGGCTTAATAATAGAAGTAATGGCACATCAGGTGAAAAAAAATTTGGGCGCGATCATTCGCCGTGGCGGCGTTGAGTTTCGTGTCTGGGCGCCATTTGCAAAGCAAGTCTCAGTGACCGGTAATCTCGCCGATCACCCGATCGCAATGAATTCTGAGAGTGATGGCTATTGGTCGCTCATGCAGCCCGGCGCCAAACCCGGCCAGACCTACCAGTACCAGATCACCACTCAGGATGACCGGACGCTCTATCGCAACGACCCCCGAGCGCGCGCTCTCACCGGCAGCGAAAACGGCACATCTGTCATCGTCGCCAATGATTTTGACTGGGGTGATGACGTCTTCCTGCCGATACCACGTGAACGGCAGATCATCTACGAACTCCACGTCGGCACATTCGCCCGCCCCGATGCATCGACAGCCGCAACCTTCTATGACGCCATCGAGAAGCTGGATTATCTGGAAGAGCTCGGCGTCAACATGATCGAACTCATGCCTGTCACCTGTATGGTCAGTAGCCATGGCTGGGGTTACGCGCCCAATCACATCTATGCTGTCGAGAGTAGCTACGGCGGCCGTCACGGCCTGATGAGCTTCGTGCGAGCCTGCCACGACCGCGGTATCGGCGTGATCCTCGATGTCGTTTTCAACCATTTCGATGGCAATGGCGGACTATGGCAATTCGACGGCTGGAGTGAAGACAACCACGGGGGCATCTATTTCTACAACGACTGGCGCGGCGACACACCGTGGGGCGGCCGACCCGACTATGGCCGACCCGAAGTCCGCCAGTTCATCCTGGACAACATCGTCATGTGGTTTAACGAATACCGGGTCGACGGACTGCGTATCGACTCAACGATCTACATGCGCAACACTGCTGCTCGCGATGGCGACAGCGCCCATGACCTGCCTGATGCCTGGCAGCTGCTTAGTGATATCACGACCGTCGCGCACAAGGTTCGCCCTGGTGGCATCCTGATCGCTGAAGATTTTGCGGTGACTGATTTTATCACCAAGCCGGTCGCTGATCAGGGTTGCGGCTTCGACGCACAGTGGGGACTCGGCTTCCCGTATGTACTTCGCGATGCGCTGGGACTCACCTACGGCAAGCCCGCCGACCTCACCAATCTCGTCACAGAGCTATATCATCGGTTCAACGGTGATGCCTGGCAAAAAATCATCTTCGCCGATTCGCACGATACGGCCGCAAACGGCTCAGTCCGGCTCAACGAAGCAGCTGATCCCGATGGTGGCGATAATCTCTCAGCACAACAACGCCTGCTGACCGCATCGGCTATCGCCCTGACCGCACCGGGCATCCCGATGATGCTCCAGGGCCAAGAATTTATGCAAGAAGGCGCCTTCAACGACTGGCAAGCTCTCGAGTGGAACAAAGCCACCGAGTATCATGGTATCGTCCTGGCCCACCAGCATCTGATCCAGCATCGACTCAACACCTATGGCGTCACGGCGGGCTTACTCGGCCAATCACTGGCCATCTTCCACCAAAACGACCACAATACCGTCCTTGGCTACCACCGCTGGGACAAAGGCGGACCTGGCGACGATACGCTCGTCCTTGCAAATTTCGGCGGCGATCATTTTGAGCAGTACGACGTCCACTTGCCGGTCGCTGGCACCTGGTATATCCGGTTCAACAGCACGTGGCACGGCTACAGCGAAGCGTTCCCAGACTTCGTGACTGAGTCATTTACGACTGATGGGTCGGGCAACGCGACTATCACCCTACCCTCGCATGCCGTGCTGATCATGTCTCAGGATAACTAAAAAAGTAAAACTCACTCCCCTGTTTATTGCGCGATCTGCTCCCATGAGAACTCCGCGTGGCCGAAGTGTCCATAACGGGCGGTTGGTTCGTAGATCGGTCGACGGAGATCAAGAGCGGCGATGATACCTCGTGGGCTGAGATCGTAGCCTTCGACGACTTCTTGGACGCCATCGATCGTCACGGTTGCCTCGAGTGGTTGGTCGTAGCCGATTGCGTACGCCAGGTGGCAAAAGACTTCATGCGCACCGCGCTTTTGCAGATAGTCACTAGCGATCTTGCGTGCCATGTAGGCCGCGCTACGATCGACTTTGCTCGGGTCTTTGCCGCTAAAGCAACCGCCGCCGATCGGAATGCTCGGACCGTAGTTATCGACGACCAGTTTGCGTCCCGTCAAGCCAGCGTCGGCTTCGAAGCCGCCCTGCTGCCAATCACCCGCAGGGTTGGCGTGGATTGCCACGTCATCGATCGCGTCGGCCAGCGGCTCGGCCGAGACCCATTCTTGAACTGCGGCAAGTAACTCGTCATGTGGCGCGTTTTGAAAGCTCGCGACCAATGCCGTGATGCGACCGTCTTTGAGCGTCACCTGAGTCTTGCCGTCGAACGGCCAGCGCTCGAAGAGGTATTGATTGAGTTTGCGGCTGAGCACTACCTCAAGTGGTAATAGCTCCTCCGTCTCATCGCAGGCATAGCCGACCATGATACCTTGGTCACCAGCGCCACCAGTATCAACGCCCTGGGCGATCTCTGGGCTTTGTTTGACGAGGTGTACGATCAGCTCGACATCACCAGCAATCCGCTGCACGATCGGCTGAACGTCAATGTGGTTTTTGGCCGTGACTTCGCCAGTGATAAACACTGAGCCATGACCGCCGACCGTCTCTACAGCGACACGGGCAGTGGCATCTTCGGCGAGGTAAGCGTCGAGGATAGCGTCTGATATTTGGTCACATAGTTTGTCTGGGTGCTTTGGTGATACTGATTCTGCGGTGCGAAAACGACTCATAGTTTCTCCTTATATTTTTTAACAAAACAAAACCGCCTGGCGAGCAGACGGCTTTATCGAGCGACGCACGTCATATCTTCCCCATTTGTTGGGCTGAATGAAAGCACCTTGCCTACTACACAGGCAGGCTGGTTGCTAGCGGTTCATCGAGTCAGATCTCTCCCCGCTTCTTGATACTGGATTCGTAAAGTACTTCGGACTACTATAGAGCTACACAAGCATTTTGGCAACATGGTGTTCATTGATGCCATTCGTGAGATCGGTGAAACCGTGCATTTTGAGCATCTGGATGCAGGTATTTGACCGCTGTCCACTACGACAATACATGATGATCGGCTGATCTTTCGGAGTGTCCACGAGCTCAGTCGGTAGCCCTCTCATAAATTTCATACTGGAGATATTGACGGCGCCCGGTACGTGGCTCATCGCAAATTCATTTGGTTCACGGGTGTCTATTACGAGGACTTTTTGAGACATACTTGTAGTTCCATTCCTTCGATTTTAACTGTTTCTTCATGCCCTGCCGTCACGTCACCCAGTAATACGGCGAGCGTCTCAGCCTGGATCGTCGAGTCGTGTTCGGCGATGGCTTGTTGCAATTCTTCTATGTCAGTCGTGAATGACAGCACGATGCGATCATCGACGTTGAGACCGGCGTTTTTGCGGGCGGCTTGGACATAGCGGACTACTTCGCGCATCAGACCTTCGCGCTTTAGTTCGGGAGTGATGGTTTCGTCAATCATCACTTCTTTACCAATCTTCACCACTTTTACGTTGAGTTCATCCATTAAAATTGGTTCAAAATCTATATGTTCGCCAAGGCTCGGAACAGTGATACTGGCAAGAGGTTGTCGCACCTTAAGTTGTGCCTTCGCTCTAAGACCTAAACCTTCGTTTACGTACTCACGAACTTTTTCCATGTCGTCCATGACTAGTTGATTGACCTTACTAGCCGGTAGCCAATCTTTCAAATGGATAGATTCACTGTCCCCTGTAAGTTTTTCGTAAAGTTCATCCGCCAGAAATGGTGTGAATGGAGCCAAAAGATATGCGAGACGGACTAAAACGTAGTGTAGTGTTTTGTAGGCATCATTCTTATCACCGTCGTCTTCACTCTTTCCGCCTTCGCCTGAAGCTACGGTGGACTGACGCCAAAAACGTCGACGTGAGCGGCGTACAAACCAGTTAGACGCATCGTCTAAGAACGGCAAAATTGGTTTCAGCGCGCCCTGTAAATCATACGCCTCGGTTCGTTCTTCAACTTCAGATACTAGTTGGTGGAGCCTTGAGACGACCCAAATATCTAGAGGGCTAGAAAGAGACTCCAGTGGATCAGTAAGTTTGCCGTCGTATTCCCAGCCATCAACCTCGGCATACATTGTGAAAAAATCATACATATTCCATACCATACTGAGCTTACGCGCTACGTCACCAACATCTTTATCGGCTAGACTAAAGTTTTCACCATTCGTAAGTGGACTAGAGAGCATCAGGAAGCGGAAACTATCTGATGAATACTTATCCATTAGTTCAAGTGGGTCTGTGTAATTTCCGAGCTTTTTGCTCATCTTTTTGCCGTCCGAAGCATTAATGAAACCCGTACAAATCAAATTTTTCCACGGCGCCTTCCCAAACAAACCAACGTTAACCGCCATAAGGCTATAGAACCATCCGCGGGTCTGATCTATTGCTTCAATAATGAAATCAGCCGGGAACATTGCTTCGAACTTCTCTTTATTCTCAAATGGATAATGGAACTGCGCAAATGGCATTGAGCCGCTTTCGAACCAGCAATCAAGAACTTTGCCGATATGGCGCATCTCTACCCCATCACATTCAAATGTCACATTCATTACTTGCGGTAAATGATAATCATCAAGTCGCTTGCCAGTAAGCTCTTCGAACTCGTCGTAGCTGCCGATAACTTTAACTATTTCGGTACCGTCTTGACGATAACCCTTCCACACTGGAATTGGCGTTGCCCAGTAACGATCACGACTCAGGTTCCAGTCTGGGGCTTGCTCAATAATGTTATTGAACCGACCTGTGCGGAGATGATCGGGATTCCAATTCGTTTTGGCGTTTTCTTCCAACATCTCTTTCTTTTGAGATTGAATATCCATAAACCAACTTGGATGCGCACGGTACATTAATTTAGTGTCACAGCGGTGACAGTGTGGATATTCATGCCGTATATATTCAACTTTTAGGGCTCTACCCTCTTCAACGAGTGTTTTAGCAATCTCCTTGTTGATATCCCAAATATTTTCGCCTATCCAGCGGCTCGCTGTATAGTGACCGTTTTCATCAACAATCGCAACCACTGGCACCTGCTCTTTTTTACAGAGTTCGTAATCTTCTTCACCATAAGCTGGCGCTTCATGAACAATACCGGTGCCGTCTTCTGAAGTAATAAAATCAGCGGCAAGAACACGGTGTGCCTTAGGCCCGTGATTTTCAAATAACGGCTCGTACCTTTTGCCTACTAATTCGGAGCCTCTTATCTGCTTGAGCACTGTGTATTCAAGAGGTTGCTTCTTTTCATTTTGCATCACACGACTCGCGGCCTCGCTAGCAACGTAGAATTTTTTACCATCATGTTCGAGCAGCGAATACTCAACTTCAGGATTAACCGCTACGGCAACGTTTGCCGGAAGCGTCCACGGTGTAGTTGTCCAGGCCAGCATATGCTCGTCTTCGTCTTCGATCTTAAAGTACACGAACACACTCGGATCAGTGTCCATTTTATAACTATTTTCCATTGCTACTTCAGATTTAGAAATTGGCGTGGCATCTTTAGTACAATAGACGAGAATCTTTTCACCATCGTACACTTTGCCCTTTTCGTACAGTTCTTTAAACGCCCACCACACAGATTCCATGTACTCTTTGTCCATAGTTTTGTACGCGCCTTCAAACTCCGTCCAACGACCAATACGATCAATGGTATCTTCCCACTCAGTACCCGTCTTGACCATAGATGCGCGGCACTGTTTCACATATTCTTCAATGCTAATTTTAGTACCAATTTCTTTTTTGTTATTGATGCCCAACTGCTTTTCTACAAAAAGTTCTGCAGGTAAACCATGGCAATCCCAACCCCAGGTACGTTCAACTCGCTCACCTTTCATGGTATGGAATCGACCCATGACATCTTTGACCGATGAAATTAGAAGATGGCCGTGGTGTGGTGTGCCGGTAAGAAACGGTGGCCCATCATAAAACACCCAACGTTTTTCTTCAGGACGATTTTCAACCGATTTTTCGAACGTCTTTTCTCTTTTCCACTTCTTCACAAGATCTTTTTCGTACTCTAGCGCTCGTCTTCGTGTACCGCTTTTGTATCGCATGTCTTTATCTCCTTAGCTCTTTTAGATAATCTACGATGGTCTGGTGTACTATACCGTTTGAGAGTATTGCTCCGTTGATATCTTGGTCATATCGTTGTTCGTTACCAAAGAAATCCGTTACCTTGCCACCGGCCTCTTCGACAATAACTTTCGCTGCAGCAATATCAACATTTTTTCCTTTTGTACCTGGGAAAATGCTCGCGACAAATTCACCACTTGCTACGAGTGCGGCTGCATGTGTGGTGCTTCCAGGGCATAACACATACGCCCTTTTATCATATGCAAGTTTATGAACAGTAGGTATTACATCATAATCCGCCCCTACCCACCAATCGACGTTCATGCGCGATTTGATACCGAAGCCATCACCGGTGACAGCGATCTGCTTGTCATTACAAAACGCCCCACCGCCAAGCACGGCAGAATATAGCTTCTCGCTAAACGGCGCATAGATTACTCCAATCTCCGGCTTACCGTCTACGACTAGTGCCAACGAGAAAACCGATACCGGAAGCTCCATCGCAAAAGGATTTGTGCCGTCGATCGGATCGCATACCCAAACATACTGCGATTCTGTTACGTGACTCTCCTCTTCACCATTGACACCGTGTTCGGGATATCGTTGGTTTACACGCTCAATAACAAGCCTATTAATTTCTTCATCTGCCACTGTTACGATCGTCTCGTCCTCTTTGTAGTGATGATCGGGACTTTGACCGAAATACCGACGCATAATATCGCCAGCATCGAGCGCTAACTGCTTTGCAAATTCTAGATACTCCTGCTTGTCATGATCACTCATATTTTCTCCAATTAAAAATCCCTTTTGCTTGTCAGAGCCGTGATAACTCACGGTGGTACCATCTGACTTTCAAAAGAGATTCTTTTGACACTTCCTTGCTCGGTCTGTCGTGCCGATACCGGTGGGGTCTACTTTCTAGCTGATTTCTTCCCACGACGCACATACTCATATGTTTGCAGCTGATAACCGCTCAAACGTCCTACCCATAATTATAACGCATCTGTTGTCAAAATAAAATGCGGTGATTGCTCACCGCATCTTCCCTCTTCTTTCTTCAGTCTTCCCTCTCGCTTACTACCACAGCCACGGCTGCTTCTTGACGCTTGGCTGCTTGAGCCACCAGCTCGCGAGACTTAGTTCACGTCGGCCAAAGGCAACGACCCAGAGAACCATAGCGTAGATGATATGATCGTCGATCAGTGGGTTGTTCTCGAGAGGCACAACAGCCGCCCACATCATGAAGAGTAGGACGGTGCCGGCAAATGCCGCCAGTCGTACGCCGATACCGAGCACCAAGGCGACGCCAATACCGAGGAGACCAAGCATGAAGAGCCAGTCAACCCAGGCATTGCCGGCCAGACCGACAAAGAAATCATAGAGCGGGCTGTGTTCGTTGACACCGAATTTTAAGAAACCAGACGTCGGCGAACCACCAGATACCCATGCGGCCGCTGGCTTGGTCGCAAACCCAAGTCCAAATAATTTGTCGAAAAACGCCCACAAAAACACAAATCCGAGCGCGATGCGCGTCACTGCAAGCGCAACCCACGCGTTTTTATACGGAACTACCTTTGCCATTACTACCCCTCCCTTTATTGCTTATCCTCATCATAGCGATTTTTCAGTAAATAGTAAATACTGTGCCTATCGTCGCGGAGGCATCGGTATCAGTACACTTGTGCGCCGCTTGTAGTCGCGCCAGTCGGGACGCGAAGCTGCTCTCGCCTCTGCCGGTGGTATACCGGAGATAAACACGATGAGATACGTGATCACGAGCACGCCGAGTAGTGAGAGTACAGCAGAAACTGGACCGGACATAGCTGCAAATATTCCAAGCACCCACCATTGCACTAGCTCGCCGAAATAATTTGGGTGACGCGAGTATCGCCAGAGACCACGTTGCATCGTCGTATTCGTCGTGCGGCGACGTAAAAATGTTCGAAGCTGCGCATCGGCGATAACTTCGACCATAAACCCAACCGCCCAGAGCGCAACCATGGTCCAAACCACACGAATAGCATCGCTATCAAGCGGCCACGAGGAGGAGCCACATAGTATGAGGATAATAAAGGCAGGCAACGCTACGATACTTGCCAGCAATGCTTGCGCAAAAAATATCCGCAGGTACCGCGCCCAACCTGATTGGTTGCGCCACCCTGCTTTAAGCGCCGCATAGCGTTCGTCTTCTTTCTTGGTCCTCAGAAACCGCGTAAAGATATGCAGACTCAGACGCAAACCCCAGATCGTCACCATGATAGCAACGAGAGTCCCGATCCAGGTGCTGTAATGCGCCCATGACGCTTGCCCGATCGGCCACCATGTCCATACAAGGATGATAAACGATAGCCCCCAGCCGACATCGACGATGTCATCACGCCGGAGACGCGTCGCGATCAGAAACATCATTGTCTGGAAGATGAGCGCTGCGATAAACCCAACCAGCCAGCCACCAAGCGGAAAGGACCAATCAGCAATCTGCCAATACAGATCAGCCACGCTGCAATACCCAATACGTCAGACCAGCCACACCAGCCGTCAACACCGCACCCCATAGCAGATCGACGATGACAAGTTTGGTCGTCCAGCCTTTGAGTGTCGCGAGATTCGTCAGATCATAAGTGGCATAGGTGACGAAGCCAAAGAGTGCGCCGTAGCCGACAGCATATTGCCACGAGCCCTTCTCGATCGCAGGCGCTAGTACAAATGCCACGATGCCGACGACATAGATGATATAGAAGATAACGGCCGCGGGCATGTTTGGTTTTTCCAGCAGCAGCGGCCCGATTTGGCTTTTATAAAACTTATTCGCGATCACGCTCAGCCAGACCGCATCGATCACCGCCATGATGCCTCCGGCGACGAGAAATCGCACGATAAAATCTTGCATATACCCTCCTTGTTTATGAGAACAATGCGTTGCCGTATTTGATCACGATCGCAGCGATCAGGATAAATACTATCGAGAAGAGCACGAGCTTGTCATAGTCTTTGTCGATATAGCGTCGTAGCTGTGCAGACGTGGCTTTCGATAGATAGAGATTGCCTTCGCGGATGTTGTAGCGAGTGATCGCAAACCAGACGAACGTCGTCGTCGCTGTCACGAGCAAACACCACGGACAAAGCGCGCCGATGATGAAGAAGCTCGTATAAAAGAGATAGTATGCGAAAATCAGACCGAGCGTATAACCAATCTGCGCGACAAACATAAATCGCCGTGGGAAATGCACACCAGCCAGACCAGCGATTGCGACAGTGATCACAACCGGCTCCGCGATAAGACCGAGAAAACTATTCGGGAAGCCCCATAGACTTGCCGATGGATGCAGCCCGACCGTTGCGCAGTTGAGCACGACGTTGATACTACAGCTCAGGATCGCGTCGGGGTTGCGCGCCAGTTCGATAGCCTCGACACTCAGTACAAACGACGCGATGAGGCTCGCGATCGCACCGACCAACATACTGGTGAATATCCAGCGATCATCACGTATCTTTTTGTCGTTGTGCGTAAAATATTCTTTGATGGTATGAAACATAACTCCCCTTTTTATCTCGTATAGTAACTTACTTCAGAAATCGTCGGCAGTGGCAGTCCACGCCACAAGTTTTGTAGCTGACCATTGTCATCAAGCGCCACGACGCTCGGATACTCGACGATGTCATACGTCTGACAAGTTGCCGAGCCGGCAACCGTCTCTGGATCGACTGTCTCGATCTCCCGCCCAGTCTGACGTGCAAAATCACCCAGCCACGTCAGAACAGCTCTGGCGTGATCACTCTCTAGTTTGAACACCACGAATGTCCGCATACTTTACAGTATGACGGAGAGAGCTGAAAAATGGAATAAGCAAAATCCCGCTATCACGGCGGGATTTCTGCACTCTTCCTTCTGCACTCTTCCTTCTGCCTTCTTCTTTCTTCCTTCTCTCCTACTCCTAGCTACAGCCGGTCGTCGAGCCACAGCTCGTACAGACGTAGCAGCTACCGGCACGCTGGGTCACGTTGCCACAGTTGCTGCAGAGTGGTGCTGTCGCGTCGGCGATCTTCAGCTCAGCGCGTGCCGTGCGAAATGTCGTCTCGATCGTCTCTTCTTTGTCGAGATTACCTGGTACGACATCAGATAGCCCAGCATCGATTACGTCAGTCGAGGCTTCTTTGATCACCTCTTGGTCGAGGAGACTTGCCTGCTGTTGCTCGAGCTCTGCTTCGAGATCTTCGAGTGACGCCAGGCCGAGTTCGAGTCGGTCGTCGATCGACAAGTATTCGATCGCCAGGCGACGGAACATATAGTCGACGATGCTCGTCGCGGTCTTGACCTCTGGGTCGTCAGTTGCGCCAAATGGGGCGAAGTTGGTGTTGCTCATACCGCGGACGTAGGCTTTGAGCGGTACGCCGTACTGCAAGCCGTAGCTGACCGATCGGCCGAAGGCGTCCATCAGGCCAGCCAGTGTTGAACCCATCTTGGCAACCGTGATGAAGATTTCACCCGGTGTCCCATCTTCGAATTCGCCAACTGTCACGTAGCCTTTGAGGTCAGAGATCTTGAACTGAATGGTCTTTGAGTTACGGACTCGTGGTAGTTCGCGGCGCTCATCACTCCGAACAATCCTCTCGATGACACGTGGTGGCTCAGCGTCTTTCTTGTCCTTGGTCTTTTTGTCACTCAGCGGCTGACCGATCTTGCTGCCGTCGCGGTAAATCGCAACTGCCTTAAGACCAAGTTTCCAGGCGTCCATGTGGAGCTGCTCGACATCTTCGACAGTCGCCGTCTCTGGCATGTTGACCGTCTTACTGATAGCGCCCGATAGAAATGGCTGGACAGCACCCATCATCTTGACGTGACCCATGTAGTGGATCGCACCTTCACCGACGGCACAGGCAAAGACATCGTGGTCGGAGTCTTTAAGGTGCGGCGCGCCGACGACGGTGCCATGTTCGTGGATGTATTCGACGATGGCCTGGGCTTGTTTTTTGTCGTAGCCCAGTGTCTTGAGGGCCCGTGGGATGGTCTGGTTGACGATGATCATGCTACCACCACCGACCAGGGTCTTAAATTTCGTCAGGCTAAAGTCCGGCTCGACACCAGTGGTGTCACAGTCCATCATGAAACCGATGGTGCCGGTTGGGGCAAGCACGGTTGCCTGAGCGTTACGAACACCGTATTTTTCACCGAGTTCGACAGCAGCATCCCAGACGCTCGCGGCAGCACTTAAGAGTTCTTCTTCGACAAGGCTGGCGTCGATCTCACGGACAGCATCGCGGTGTTTGCGAAGGACGCGGTTCATACCGGCTTTGTCTTTGGCGTAGCCTTCAAATGGTCCGACGCGTTTGGCGATACGTGCACTTGTGGCGTAGCCTTCACCCGTCATGATTGCCGTCAGCGCACCAGCAAAAGCACGGCCTTCGTCGCTGTCATATGGCAATCCTTTGGCCATAAGTGTGGCGCCGAGGTTGGCGTAGCCCATACCGAGCTGGCGGAATTTGCGAGTGTTGCGGTCGATCGCATCGGTTGGGTACTCGGAGTAACCGACCAAGATCTCTTGGGCGAGGAAAACGATATCGACAGTGTGTTTGTAGGCTTCGACATCGAAAGTGCCATCTTCGCGGAGGAATTTCAGGAGGTTGAGGCTGGCGAGGTTACAGGCTGAGTTGTCGAGGTGCATGTACTCAGAGCATGGGTTCGAGCCGTTGATGCGTCCGGCATTTGGCGTGGTGTGCCAGTCGTTGACAGTGGTGTCAAACTGCATACCAGGGTCAGCTGACTCCCAAGCGGCTTCGGCGATCTCGCGGAAGAGCTGACGAGCCTTGAGTGATTTGTGGACTTTTTTGTCCTTGACGCCGACGAGGTTCCAGTCGTCATCGAGATCAACCGCACGCATGAAGTCGTCGGTCACACGGACTGAGTTGTTGGCGTTTTGGTACTGGATAGAGTGGATATCTTTGCCGTTGAGGCTCATATCGAAGCCAGCAGCGCTGAGGGCAAATGCTTTGCGCTCTTCGATTGCCTTGCACCAGATAAATTCTTCGATGTCTGGGTGGTCGATGTTCAGGATGACCATCTTGGCAGCGCGACGTGTCTTGCCGCCACTGGCGATCGTACCGGCACTGGCATCGGCACCACGCATGAAGCTGACCGGTCCGCTCGCGCGACCACCGCTCGTGCTAAGTGTCTCCGCACTACCGCGAAGCGTGCTGATGTTGAGCCCGGCTCCACTGCCGCCCTTGAAGATCATGCCTTCTTCGCGGTACCAGTTGAGGATACTCGTCAGGCTGTCTTCAACTTTCAGGATGAAACACGCGCTAGCTTGCTGGCGGCGATCCGGCGTACCGATGTTGAACCACACAGGAGAGTTAAATGCAGCTCGTTGGGTCGCGAGGATGTACTTCAGCTCAGCGTTAAAGATATCTGCTTCTTCTTCGGAACTAAAATAACCGTTTTCGTAGCCAGACTTCGTGATCGTGTTTGCCACGCGGTCGATCAGCTGACGCAGGCTCTTCTCACGGCTCGGCGTACCTGGTGTCCCGTAAAAATATTTCTGCGCGACGATATTGATCGCATTTTGGCTCCAAAATTCTGGGAACTCGACATCTTTTTGCTCAAAGACGGTCTTGCCCGTCCCTGGATTGACGATGCTTGAGTCGCGTTTGACCCACGTCAATTGATCGTATGAATGCGTTCCCGCCTCTGTAAAATAGCGCGCAATAGCAAGCGCGGACACGGATTGTGCCATGATAAACCCCTCCTATTATTATTTATATTTTAATGATTTTTATTTGATGATTCACCGATCTACCCTCATAGCTCGATGATGCACCGGCGCAACTTAGGAAGCACGAGACTCACGAAGACTCTTGAGGGCCATTTCGAACTCCTCCACTGTCTTGAACTCTCGATATACACTCGCGAAACGCACGTACGCCACTTCGTTGCGACGGGCAAGCTCGTCGAGGACGAGATCACCGATCTGCCGCGATTGCACTTCGTTGACGCCGAGAGCATACAGCTCGTCTTCGACGCGACCGATCAGTTCTTCGATCTCCAGATCAGAGGTCAGGAACTTACCGACCGAACGATGAATCGCCGCAAATAACTTGTGACGATCGTACAGCTCGCGCGTGCCGTCTTTTTTGGTGACTGCAAGATTGGGTCGTTCGACCCTCTCGTAGGTGGTGTAGCGATGAGAACACTCGAGACATTCGCGTCGGCGACGAATTGCGTCACCATCGGCGGCGTCACGAGACTCAACAACTTTCGAGCAGTCTTTTTGGCAACGTGGGCATTTCATGAGTTTTTAGATATCCTTCCTTTTGCGCTCTACACCTCCCATAGATGTAGCTGCTCCTTACTATAGACCCTACATATGGTGCTACGCAAGTGTATTTTATGCAACATATAGTGTTTTTGCAGGATATTTTATGATATTTCAAAAATTTATGGTATTGCTCTATAATACGGACAGATGACGGCAGTAGAAACGTGCTGTCGTTTGTATTTTTCACCGCTGCGCGAATACTCGCGCGGCCCCACGAGCAGAAACGAGGCATGATGAAACGAATGAGGATTCTAGTACTACTCTCCCTAGCCTTCAGCTTTGCCATCATGAGTGTCCTCGCGCTGTCATGTGATGCGGCCTTGCTCGCCTCAGTGTTCGGAGCTGGGTGCGTACTGTGCGGAAGTATCCCACTTGTCAGCGTATGGCGACGGAGGCGACGGATCGAGGCGGAAATGTCTGCGATCCTTGGACCCGGATGGGATAAGGATGTATTTGATCGCGAGGTCAAGGCCATGATCATGCATGGGACTTCATCGACGATGGCATACTCAGATCCCCCCCGGGAGACCATCACGCCACTCCTCTCGCCTCCTCAGCTACCACTGGTGCCGACGAGGCTGATAGATCGGGTTGTCAAATGTATGGCACTGTCCTTGGGATACTTGACCCTCCTGTCTGTCACGCCCATGGTCGCAGAAACCATAGGGCCGCACGCGGCTATCGCAACAGGATTTTGCGGAGCGCTGGTCTTTTTATTCGCTATGGAGCGGGTGCTCTCTAAAAGATAACCTTCTCTTACCCACTATAGCGTGTGGGAGATCGTTTCTGCTCTCACACCCAGAGATTTCAAGTAACTTGAAGTCTGTGGGTGTGAACTATATATATTTTGTATATAAATATCGAGGTATTACTTGTCTTTTTTGCGGCGACGGAGGAAGGCCGGTGTATCAGACTCATCTTCATCAACCTGGTGCCAGATATTACCAGTCGGTGCTTCATCAGCAAAACTATTGCTGACCTGGGTCGCGTGATCGTTATCAAGGTCTAGATCAACACTCTTGATCTCTTCGTCCGTGACGTCTTGGCTACGATCAACTTCACGCTGGACGACAGCTGGCGTCATACCGAAGCCTGGAGGCGTGGCTGGTG
>JBATPJ010000032.1:0-20560 GCA_049291395.1 Saccharimonadales bacterium (SeqCode)
GTCCTTCAGCCGTCTGCACGAAGAGGTAGGCGAAGATCGCAAAGAAGATGACATTGAGCACCAGCCGACGCGAGATGTCCATATTGTGCCAGTAGCGTGATTGTTTGTGGGTGATGTCGACCGTCTCTTGAAATTTGCGTTCAAAATGCCGAAACTCGAGGTTTTCCTGGATAAAACTCTTCACGACTCTGATCTGCGCGATAACTTCGGCAAATCGCCCACTGGCAATATCGGTCGCGAGATTTTTCTCATCCTGCCATTTTTGCCATTTTTTGCTCGTCAGTGCCGTCAGCCACATAAATACCGGATAGAGTATAAAGAGCAGCAGCGCCAGTTCCCAGCTGTAGTAGAACACGATAAGCAGCGTCAGCATCATCGTGAGATACATCTGGAAAAAGTTGTTCGCAAACATATTGGCAAACTGCGTCACTTCGAAGATCGTACGATTGAGCCGGTTGATGATCGTCCCGGTTAGCTCGTGATCATAGTAGCTCTGCGGCAGCTTAAGCAGCTGTGAGTAGTAGCGCTCACTCAGCTGCTTCTTGAGCTTGGCGCTCATGACATCGCCGAGATATCCACCCCAGTTGGTGAAGAGCGTGTTCGCCGCATCGGCAACAAACAGCCACACCGCTATCCACATCGCACCCGTCACATCAGCCTGACCCGACTGCAGAGAATGCATGATCAGATCCGTCGCCGCCTTGATCAAAAACGGCGTCGCGAGTGCCGTCAAACTCATCAGTATCGAAAAGACGATGATACCGACATAATACGGCCACAAATTACGTGCGTAACCAAGCACCTTAAAAAGTATTTTCATCTCATCTATTATGTCAAAGCACGGGCACAATTGCTACGGCTATTTCCAGTAATTGCGTTCAATAGCGCGACATGATCAGCCGACGAAGTGGCACGACGACCGACGTTGCGAGCAAAGCGACTACAAACGCGCCAGCTGCATCAGCCAGACTGATCGGCTCGATATGGAAGAGACCTCGTATCGGCGCGACGGTATAGATCGCCGTCAGAGCCACCGCCACCACGACGACGACGATCGCCAGCGCATTGATCTTGCGTTCCAAAAACGCCCGTGCCACCACGCGCCGCCCCGAAACAGCGAGGATCATCATGACGTTCGTTAGTATCACGAGTAGGAACGTAATCGCCCGCGCCTTGTCCTCACTCCAGCCAGACGAGAGCATGAGAGCATGAGCAACGATGATCAACGCCGAGATAACGCCACCAGACAGCACACTAACGACGATCATCGAACGACTAAAGAGTGCTGAGCCAAGTTTGCGCGGCGGTTTGTCCATCGTATCAGGCTCTTCATCTTCGCCTTCAAATATCAGCGTACAGCTCGGATCAATGATAAATTCTATGAAGACAATATGGATCGGCAGCAGTACGAGTGGCCAGCCGAAAAACACTGGTAGCAACGATAACGTGATGATCGGCATGTGCACGGCAAGGATATACATCATCGCTTTTTGCAGATTTGCAAAGATCCGTCGCCCGAGTCTGACGCCGCGAACGATCGAAGCGAAATTGTCATCAAGTAGTACGATCGATGCCGCCTCTCTCGCCACGTCCGTGCCTCGTTTGCCCATGGCGATACCGATATGCGCGGCCTTGAGCGCCGGTGCGTCGTTGATACCATCACCTGTCATCGCAACTACTTCACCGTTTTCTTTCAGCGCGTTCACGATCATGAGTTTTTGCGCGGGCACAACACGGCTAAATATCGACGTCCGGCGTATCACCTCCTTGCGCTGTTCCTCGCTCATTGTGGCAAACTCATCGCCCGTGACGACATCTTCGCTATCCAGTCCGACCACACTACCAATCCGTCGCGCCGTCTCGGCATAGTCTCCAGTGATCATCACGACACGGATGCCTGCCTGACGACATAGCCGAACAGCGTCGACAACTTCACGTCGTATCGGATCGGCTAGCGCCACCAGACCGAGTAGTTTGTATTCATACCCTTCCCGAGTCTCTGGGATATCTGCGCGCGGTGTCCCTTCGGCCACAGCCAGCACTCGGAGCCCTCTGCTAGCGAGTTCTTTTATGCGCACCTCGAGCTGTGCGATAGCCTGACTGTCTGATTTACAGAGCGCAAACACCACCTCTGGCGCACCTTTGAGCGCCACGCTTTGTTGTACGTCATCGTCATTTGCCCAGACATGCGCGACAGAAAGCGACGTTTCTTCGAGTGGATATTCTTTGACGATATGGTTGCCGGCATAGATAGTATTCACATCCTGCTGGAGTGAACTCATCTCAAGCAAAAACGCTTCTTCCATCGGATCAAATGGCTTCACCTGCGATGCAAGCACGCCATACGCGACACATGCACGATACGCGTCACTGTCGGTCAGGAGTTCTACGCCAGACGCATCAGTCACCCGATCGATCTGCATACGATTTTCCGTCAACGTACCCGTCTTGTCCGTACAGAGCACCGTCGCGCTCCCAAGCGTCTCGATCGTTGAACTTTTGCGCGTCAGTACGTTATTTTTCGCCAGCCGCCACGCGCCAAGCGCCATGAAGACGGTGAGAACAACCGGGAATTCCTCCGGTAGCACTGCGATCGATAGCGTCAGTCCAGCGAGAAAACCTCGCAGCAAATCACCGCGCAGTAACCAGTACGCGACTGCCAGTAGGACCGATACCGACACCGCCACGATGGCGAGCGTTTTTACGACACGGTCGACTTCTTGTTTGAGCAGCGTCTTTTCTGATTTGATCGTACCAAGCGAGACGCCGATCTCACCGATCTTTGTACTGAGGCCGATCGCGATCACCTCGGCGATACCGTGGCCTTTAACGATCA
The DNA here is from genome assembly GCA_049291395.1 of Saccharimonadales bacterium (SeqCode). Taxonomy (GTDB): domain Bacteria; phylum Patescibacteriota; class Saccharimonadia; order Saccharimonadales; family Saccharimonadaceae; genus JAPUDQ01. The sequence goes on from JBATPJ010000032.1 coordinate 2,837, forward strand.
TGGTTCCTGAGTAAATTAATCGTTTCTGATCACTAGCGCTGGCGTCTTCAGACTTGTCGACCGGGATTGACTCTCCTGTCAGGAGCGATTCATCAGCCATGATGTTTTCGGCTTCGAGTAACCGCGCATCTGCCGGCACGCGTTCGCCCTCTGCGACGAGTAGGATGTCGCCCACCACTAGCTCACGAGTCGATATAATCTGATGCTTGCCATCACGGATGACATTGCAGCTCGGGCTGGCGAGGTCACGAAGCGCCTCAAGTGCCTTCTCCGTCTTACTGTCCTGATAGAGCTCGATACTGATGATAACCATGACCGAGATCATCAGCACGATCGCTTCCGTCCGATCACCGAGCAGGAAATACACGATGACAACCGCCACAAGCAAAAATATCATTGGCTCAGTCAGTACCCGGAGTACGATACTGACAAAACTCTTTTTCTCGCGATCAGGTAATTGGTTGTAGCCGTGTGCTTGCTGCTGCTTCGCAACCTCAACAGTCGTCATACCTTGTATGTCTTCACTATCCATTAGCACTATTATACCTCGGAACCTTTCCGCGCACTACTCGTTGGTATGGCATTATAGATTCGTAAATTATAGCTAGTCTACACGCGCTCGGCATCGAGATCGGCTTTGGCGCGAGAAGCGACCGTGTCGAGTAGTGCCGTCACGTCAGCGTCTGATAGCGTACGGTCATAATTCGTCACCGTGACGCGATACGTAATTGTCTTGGTGCCACTATCGCCCTCTGGTTGATATATGCTCAGTGGCGTGAGTGACTCAGTCATGATCGACGTTTCATTGGCATCAAGTGCCCCGCGAACACACGATAGCAAATCTTGATAGTCGACGTCAGCTCGAACGCGCAGCGTGATATCCTGCGTGATCGATGGGTATTTACTCAGTGGTTTGTAGTGACTGCCGGTCGCTGCCGATGCCGCCTGCAGTCCTCCGAGATCAAGTGTCATGGCTGCCGCATACGATGGAAGTTTGAAGCTTCGTAACACCGATTGTTTGAGCTCACCGATCATACCGACAAACGTCCCATCGCCCGCCTCGACGATCGCACTTCGCGACTGGTCAAACGGTGCAGTGACGGGAAAATCAAGCCCCTCAGTAATCGGCTTTAGCACGATCTCAAAGCCGAGCTCTTTGCATAGTGTCGTCACCAATTTGCGCATATGATAGTAGGCTGCACCAGCATGAGGCTTCTTGCTGGCATAGACACCGTCGACGAATTCTAGCTCAGTCGGTAGACCATTGTCATCGTCAGCATGGTTTTTGTTGTGACCTTTGCCGATCTCATAGAGGACAAATTCATCATGGCCAGCTTTGATATTGGCATGAACTCGGTCGAGCAGACTTGGCAGGACACTGAGGCGATAATACTGCAGATCAGGACTCAGCGCATTGCTTAGCTGGAACGCTTGGGACACATCCTGCTCGGCGCGCTTCATGACTTTTTCATGGACGAAACTATAGGTCAGGACTTCATTTGCGCCCGCCCGACTCATGATGTCGCGAATAGCCCGCTTGGTCTCAAGCACTGGATTTTTCGTGGCAGGACGGATGCTGCGTCGCGGTAATTCACGCGGCAGTTTATCGAACCCGTAGAGCCGACCAACTTCCTCGACGATGTCTTCGGGTTGCTCGATATCAGTTCGCCAAAAAGGTGGTTTGACGACGCGTCGAGCGTTAGATTCTGGATGTTCAATATTCATCTCGACATTGCGCAGTAGTTCATCGATCTGCTCTGTGCCGAGTGTCAGTCCCAGACGGCTATTGATAAATTCATCATCCACCTCAATTCCTACTGTCCAGCGTCGATCGTCTATCGTCTTCTCATCAAATATTTGCGATGCCTGTGCGCCACCTGCCACGTCGAAGATCGATAGCATCGCAAGCGCCAGACACGCAGGGTTTTGTAGCGGTGACTGGCCTTTATTGAACCGGGTCAGGGCGTCCGTAAAGAGACCGTGACGCATCGATGATTTGCGGACCGCATACATATCAAAGCTCGCGCATTCCAGCACGATAGTTGTCGTTGTCGGACTAACCTCACTGTTACCGCCGCCCATGATACCGGCAAGTCCGACCGGCCCTTCGCCATCAACGATGACGATGTCTGACTCATCTAGTTCATACGTCTTGCCGTTGAGTAGCGGTACTGTCTCGCTTTTTTTCGCAAATCTCGCCCCGAGCAGCTTCCCTTCCTTCTTCCCGCTTCCTTCTTCCTTCTGTTCTGAGCTCACTCGGAGCTTATCATAATCATAGGCATGTGTAGGCTGCGCTGTCAGCAGCATGACATAGTTCGTCACATCCACGACGTTATTGATCGGCTTACTGCCTAGTCTCACCAGCTCGCATTGTAACCAAAACGGACTTGGCTTGATCGTCACACCTGTGATCACTACCGCCATAAATCGCGGCACAACTTCCTTCGCCTCATTCGTGACAGTCAGTTGCAGCTCCTCTTCCCTCTTCCCGCTTCCCTCTTCCCTCTTCTCCGTATACCATTCCGGTGACGTAAATTGGATACCCTGTATCCCGGCAATTTCCCGCGCCACACCAAGCTGTCCGAAGAGATCAGGGCGGTGCGTAAACATCTTGTTTTCGATATCGATAACCGTATCATTGAGACCAAATGTCTCAGCGAAATTAAGTCCGGCTCGTAATTCTTTGACCGCGCCAAATGGTGATAGATCATTATTCGTTAGCTCGATGATCCCGGCATGGTCCGAACCGATCGCCAGCTCATCGGCCGCAGCCAGCATACCGTGACTTTTGACGCCGCGAAGCTCACGCACATCAAGAACGAACGGGTCTTTGTCGCCATAGCTAGCCGGTACCGTCGACTGCGGCGGTAGCCAGATCGCCCACATATCCGCGCGGACATTTGGCGCGCCGCAGACGACCTCGACGAGGTTATCTGAATCCGGTATGACAAATTGAGCATGTGGTGAATTCGGGCTGACATCAACTTTGCAAACAGAAAGCTTATCGGCATTGGGATGCTTGATGCATTCGACGACGCGCACGATCACCGCGTCTTTATATTTGTCACCAAGATCGGCCACTTCCTCGACACTGCCGAGCTGCTGATTGATCTTTGCAACCAACTCATCGATACCGAGATCGACGGTCGTGTACTGCTTGATGGTGTTGAGACTGACTTTCATTGCTATGTATTATACGTTCTTTCGTGTTTTTTTAGGAGCTTGGATACCGAGTAGTTTGTTGTAAAGATTAGATTTTCTGTAAAACACCATAGTTCTAACGGCAAATACTCCAATAGCAGTAACTATGACGCCTGAGATAAACAATATGAGCGACGTGATCGTTGCAAGACGACAGGCACCAACAGCCGGCACGCCAGTCACATATCTGATAGCGATGCGTCCCGTTGCCGGATCCAAAAAGTCCCATGTACGCTGAAGCTGAAAGCACCACACCGAATACGTATCATTATCAACTTGATACGATACATGGACTGATGCGATTCTCCTCCATGATCTTCCAGTGGATTCCAATATTTTTCCTTGTGTTGATTCCGCAGAACCCATAACATCAAAATATACATTGAGAGCGGATTCTTTAACCATCGTCCAGCCGACCCAGATAAATGCCACCATAAATGCGAGCAGGCACAGTCGAATAAATTGCTCGAATACAGGCGAGCTACTGACCGCATCATGGTACCAACGACCGAACCCGTTACGACGAGCTGCCATCAGCATCTCCTCGTGTGATTCGTGACTAGCATCATCACCGTCCAATTCGTGCAGCGATAGCAAAGTTCATAAAATACGCCTCAAGTGTCTCATCTGCCATTTCAGCGAACTGTTCACGGGCTCGCAATACTTCGCGTAGTTGTGGAGATTGCGCGTGGGCTAATTTTTCGGCCGTCGCGTCGAGTAGATCAAGCCCACGATTGCGCGCACCGATCATAGCCGTCTCATCACCGCGCCGTTTAGCATTAAAAGCTCGACCGACCTCAGAACCGATATTGCCCATCTGTTCAAATATCGTGAGTGCTTGCCATTTTTCTTTATCAAAAACATGTTCATTCATGCACGACTCCTACGATAATTGCACGAATTTGCTGACGCACTGATTCATCATGTACGTCACGTGAAGGATTCGCCTGGCGGGGCTTGATGTTTATCATGCTGTCAAATTCGATAAAATCATCGGTGCCAAATTTATCAGGATGAAGGTTTATTCCCCATAGATCCTCCTGCTTTGAGCCAGACTGCAATAGTTCTGCCTCGCCATCGGCATGCATTTCCATATCGATGATAACTATTTTCTTCACTACATCAACATCCGCTTTGACAAGCGTGCCATACATCTTCTCCGACATAACCTGAAGCTCGGCAAGTGACACAGACTCTATTGTTTGCATCCTAGAATTGCCTCAAAAAATCTAATTTAGCGCTTTCAAAATGGCGGATGTCTTCGATGCCGTTTTTCATCATGACGAGTCGGTCGATACCGCAGCCCCAGGCGAAGCCGGTATAGACTGCTGGGTCGATGCCAGCGGCTTTGAGCACGTTCGGATGGATCATGCCGCAACCGAGCAGTTCGATCCAGCCCTCGTAGCTACAGACGCTACAACCTTTTTTGTCACAAAACGGACAGCTCAGTGCAAACTCAAAACTCGGCTCAGTAAACGGAAAATAAAACGGATTGACCCGTACGTCGAGTTTAGTCCCGTAGTATTCTTCGAGAAATGTTTGCAGCGTTGCGACCAGCATACCGGCATGCACATTGCGATCGACATAGATCCCCTCGACTTGATAAAACGTGTGTTCGTGACGCGCATCGAGATCTTCATTGCGGAAGCATCGATCAATCACGACCGCCGCGATGGCTTCGCCGTTATCAAGATTGGACCGTTGCTCGGTCAAGATGCGGTTTTGCATGGTGCTGGTGTGAGCCGGAGCGATCAGCGGATCACCATCATGATCACGTTCGACCGTCATAAAGGTATCATAATCGTCACGCGCCGGATGGCCTTTCGGAAAATTCAGCGTCTCAAACATATGATACTGGTCATCAATTTCACGCGATTCGTAGCTGCGAAATCCCATGCGCCCGAATATGTCGCTCACTCGCATCATTTCCTGCGTCAGTGGATGAACGGTGCCCTGCCCAGCTGACAGCGATGATGGCTCAGGCGTATTGATATCGCACGGCGCGGTCACATCGATAGCCGGTAGCGCGACAGTTTGACCTGCACTAGCTGCTGCTACTTTCTCCGACAGCTCGACTTTGAGCGCATTCACCGCCTGGCCATATGTCGCACGATCGACAGCCGGAATATCGCGAATACCTTCCATGAGTCGTCTGAGCTCTGGTGATTTCAAGATATCTTGTTTGTTTGCTAGCGTCTCAAACTGCTGCAAAAGTTTTTCGCGTGCTGCAGCAATAGTATCATTCATATATATAGTTTAGCGTGATAGCAAGAGGTACGCAACGCCTACAAATATGATCATGCCGACGATGATCAAAATCGGACCGAGATTTTGAGATTCGTGCGTATCTTGTTCGACTGAGTTAACCGGTTTTTCATATTCAAGCGGTTTATCACCAGCACGTAATTTTTCTTGTAGTTCTGCTGCGATCCGCTCCTGGAGCTCGGTGCGCGGTGTTTCTTTGCGTATAAATAATGCCATCCTTCAATAGTAGATGGTAAACGATAAATGGTAAATGCTTTCGTGCAAAAATAGCGAGCAGATCCGACCTTGGTGATCGATGTTCAACGATCAAAGTATTGTGGTATACTTCATGCATAACGTATAAGGGAGTTTCGTCTATGGCCACCAAAGCCAAAACCACGTCACGCGCGAAAGCCGCGAAGACAACACGTCCAGCGACCACAAAAGCTGCACGAACTACAAAAAAACCTGTTGTGAAGTCAGCACCTGTCGTCGCTGCACGTCCAGCAACCCAACCAAAATCATACCGACTCGCGAGCGATCTATCGGGCGCACAGGTCATCACTGAAACGATCGGTACATTTCTCTTTGTATCTGCCGTGATCGCAAGCAGTGGCAACCCACTTGTCATCGCTGCCGCTCTCGCTGGCCTCATCGCCGCAATGTTTAGTATCTCAGGCTCGCACTTCAACCCAGCGATCACCTTTGGTCTATGGACGATGCGCAAAATATCACCGACAAAAATGCTCTTCTACTGGATGGCTCAGTTCGTCGGTGCTATCCTCGCGCTCTTCGCTGTATCTGCATTTTCAGGTGTCGCGCCTACTTTGTCACTGTCTAGCTTCATTAGCTGGGACTGGCGTATCGTCTTCGCCGAGCTCGTCGGTATGACGATCTTCATGTTCGCAATCGTAGCAGCCATAAACCGCGCTCCGACCGACAACAGCAAAGCCGCTACTATCTCACTCGGTATCTTTGTTGCTCTGATCGTCTCTACCAGCTTCTTCCAGGAAGCTGTCAACACAGAGAACAGCAAGTTCACTGAAGCACAGCAAAAGAGCGCAAATAGTGATGTCGCAACTCCACGATTGCTCAAGATTAGCGGGACAACACTCAACCCAGCGGTCGCTTTCAGCTCGACCGAAACCGAGAGCCAAAGCACGACGAGCGGCAGCCAAAGTAGCTCGACAGGTGCAAGTCGCTTGACACTCGAGACACTGCTCGGAACCTTCTTCGGTGCAGCACTCGGTGGCTGGCTCTACACACTACTTGCTCGCTACTCAAACGACAGCTAGTCGTCCAAAGACTACTCGTCAATAAAACTTCCTGGCAACCCAGGAAGTTTTATTATGGTCGCTAATATCTAGATGTCTATGCATCATCTTGCGGTCGGTCCAGCAGCAACGGATCGACATGGGCTGGTGTATCAGCTATCTTCACGACATCGTGATCCATACGCGCAAGACTTTTGTGTGCATTGTTAAAATGTCCGACACTCGTACCGAGACTATTACCGAGCTTCTGCATATATGCTTCATGGGCTTGGACATGTTTGCTCAGCTCACCAACACGCTTCTGGATATCGTGAGCTTGCTCTTCGATCTGCAGTGCTTTGAGGCCCTGCATGACAGTCTGCAGGTACGCCAGCAACGTCGTTGGACTAACGATGATCACCTTGCGATCGATGAAGGCATACTCGATGAGATCACGAGCGTTGGTGCCGGTCGAACCGACATTGTTGACTAGCAGATCATAATAAATCGCTTCGCTCGGAATAAACATGAAGGCATAATCAAGAGTATTTTCACGGGGACGAATGTATTTGCTCGTCTCATCGATACGATTTTTGAGATCAGCTTTAAACGCTTTGACGATGATGTCCCGCTGCGTCTTGTCCGTCTCCTCGATAAGTCGGTTGTAGTTCTCAAGACTAAATTTGCTATCGATCGGGATGAGACGACCTTTGTCGAGTTTGATCACGGCATCGACGATCTCACCATCTTTAAATTTGTACTGCATCTCATAGACATGCGGCGGCAAGACGTTTCCAAGCACCGTATCGAGATAATACTCACCGAGACCGCCGCGCTGCTTAGGGTTCTGCAAGACGTTTTGCAGCGTCTTGAGCTCACTCGTGACGTCCATCACTCGCCGGTTTGTCTCGTCGAGTCGTGTTAGTTTCTGCGTCACATCGGCGATCAGCTTGGCGCTTTCTCCTAACTGCTTTTGCATGCTATCTTGCATCATGGTCTGTGATTTCTCTAGACGGTCGCTGACGGTTGACTGCAGGCCGTCCTTCAGCGCCTCAACCGCCCGCCCCAGCTCAGTGATATCCTGCTTGATAAGTAGTGATGAGTCGGGCGAAGACTTTTGTCGAAGAAGCATGACGATGACGATAACGAGCCCGACGATGAGTAGTGCAAGAATGATTGAAATATCCATATCATAAGTATATTGCATATGGTAGATGGTAGATAGTGGCACGAGTGTTTGATCACTCGTCAGACGGCGATGGCTACCAGGACATCAGCAAGACGCGCGCACCGAGAACGGCAACGATCGTTAGCACAAGCGCGACAGGAAAATACAAAAGTCGATTGACCCATGCATAAAACACGTAGGCGATACCGAAGAGCAATCCAAGATACAACGACCCCATCCACCAGGTCATACCATCGAGCCATGCATGGAAGCCCCAAAGCGTCGCGATAGACACGAGCACCACGAGAAGTGGACGCATCACAATCGCTCTCACAAGCATGATAAGACCAAGAAAATGCGCGACAAGAAGCGCTAAGACCAGTGAGGTAATTTGCGCCGAGCCACAAGCAGTATTCCCATCGGTGCACATGATCATCCCGATGACATACCGATCAAGCCCGAGATAGATCAGCCATGTAAAGACACCAGCCATCACACCTGCTAGAAATGTCTGTAGCAGGATGGCGGGTACATATGTCTGGTATTCGATATAACGACGGTAGTTCATCTTGTTTTCTATATTTAAGATTATATATGATTATTGATCTATACGCAAATTACTGAAACGGTTATGCATGCGCGTCTCGTGCCCGATACCATACCGTGCCGGCAAGACCGAGTACGATACCGCCCGCGACATCAAGCGGCGTATGGACCAGTGCTAGTACTCTCGCGATACACATGACGACGACCAATACCGCGAGCACTACAGCGAGCTTCTTGTACTGTGCCACAAACCATAGCGCCGAGACGAGGACGACTGCGAGCAGTGCATGATCAGACGGAAACCCAGGATTGTTGATATAGGCCGCGCCTGCTTCCAGGCCCTTCTCGACAAAAGGCCGAGCCGTATCGGGCTGATAGACCAGGCTGAGTAATTTGCCCAGAAGTAGCGACGTCATCCCCGCCATGATAACGATGGGCGCCAGCCGCACGATATCTTTTTTGGTCTGATGCCTGAGCCAATAAACCCCAGCGATAGCAGCGATAAAAAAGATAGTCAGGAGCAATCCATCAGCCGCAAATCGAATGAGATTATCCACGACGTACAGCTTCCTTCCTGGTAGCTGCAATTGAGCTTGTGATGGCCGTTCCGACGATCACGATTCCAGCGATACCGGCGATAAGCTCCGGGACATCGATGAAGAGCCCGACGAGCAGTACGATAGCGAGCACCCCGATCGTATAATGCGCGCCATGCTCGAGATACCGATAGGCATGGAGCACGTGTCGACGGACCATATATATCGTGAGCGACCGCACCCACAGTGCTCCGACACCAAGTCCAATCGCGATCAGTAGTACGTTTTTCGTGACGGCAAATGCACCGATCACCCCATCGAAGCTAAAGCTCGCATCGAGCACTTCGAGGTACAAAAATGCCATAAAACCAGCCATCCCCGTCTTCACGGCGTGCGAAGCTCCTTGCTTATCCTTGCGAGCAAACAACTCGGCGAGCCCGTGGATAACGAGATACGTGGCGATACCCACGAGACCTGCGACAAAACCCTCCTGCGGATGCGGGTTACCCGGCATCACCGTGATTATGACAAGTATCGCCAGGCTGACGACAGAGTACAGCCACCATTGACTCATGTTCTGGAGCGGTTTTTCGATGATATCTATCCAGCGAATCTTGCGTTTCTTGTCGAAGAAGAAATGAAGACACAGCATCAGCAGGAACATCCCGCCAAAGGTCGCGATCGATGCATGAGAGTCATGGAGCGCTTGTGCGTAGTCATCGGGCTTGTTGATGGCGAGGTCGATGACCTGCGCCGCTCCAAGACTAGATGTCACCATGACGATCGCGATCGGGAAAACAAGTCGCATCCCGAACACCGCGATAAATATTCCGACGGTCACAAACATCGTCTGCCAAAATTTCGATACGCTATTTAGAACTTTGGCGTTGATGATCGCATTTTCAAAACTAAAAGTGATCTCGACGAGCATCAGCACGAGCGCAATAAACGCCTTATCCCAACCAAGGTATATCCCCACAAGGACAATCGCTGTGACAGAAATAAATCCCGACACGAGAAAGATACGAAACGGATGATCAGGATGCACGAGATGCTTCATTGCGTACTAGTATAGCTTATTTGCTTTCGTCATCGCGAGTAGTTGCGCGCTGCCACGGCCACCGTCCGTCGATCTCCATCTGAAACTCGATGCCCAGAAACGCCCTAACGAGCACGATGATCGCCAGTATCCCTACTGCCTCAAACGACAACTGACCGCCGACCGATCGGATGATGTCACCGGCAACGAGAAATTCCAGGCCGATCAAAATACTCCTAGCGAGGTTCCATCGATAGTAGTTATAGAGCGAGGCTACCTTTTCCTTTTTGAAATATTTGACGATCACTCCCCAGGTCGAGAAGATCGCTCCGAGCAGTATGATGATGATACCGACAAAGTCGAGCAACGTCCCGGCGTTTTGCGTAAAAACCTGAAAATTAAACAGTGAATAATACGCGATAATTTCTTCCATCTATATTTGTCCCGTTCCCATGGCATAAAATAATACGGCAGCAGCTATCGCCATGATGATAAATGCCGCCCAGATCCCGATGTTTGACCACAAACCGTTGCGATACTCGCCCATAATCTCTCGATTATTACCGACCCGCGCGATCATGTAAAGAAGCGGTACTGCTGCGACGCCGTTAACGACCGCCGTAAAGATCAGCGCTTTTATCGGGTCGATGCCGAGGAAATTGATGCATAGTCCGATAAATGTCGCTACGATTATCACGACGTAGAACCCAACCGCGCGATGGAATTTGCGCCACAGACCTTCGCGCCATCCGACCGTCTCGGCGATCGCATATGATGCCGATCCGGCGAGCACGGGCACAGCGAGTAGGCCAAGTCCGATGATACCGATCGAAAATATTATCTTGGCGAGAAGACCTGCATTGGGAAACTGACTCACGAGTGGCTCGAGCGCTTTCGCGGCATCGGCAGCGGTACTAATAGTGGTGATGCCTTGGGAGAAAAGCACCGAACCGCAAACGATCACGATAAACCACGCCGTCGTACTGGCAAGCGACATGCCGATCAGATTATCGATGCGTAGCTTATGGAGAAAATGCTTGGTCGCTGCTTTATCGCGGCCGATCTTCGCCGCATTGTGCTTCGCTATCTCCTCCTCTACTACCTCTGACGTATCCCAAAAGAAAAGATAGGGCGAAATCGTGGTACCAAGCATACCGACGAGCAGATATACAGTCGTGAAATTCATCTCGGGCGTCATATTGAACGTCGCCGCAATTATCTGCCCCCACGGCTGACCGATGACAAACGCCGTTACCGGATATGCCAAGAGTGCGATCGCTAGCCACTTTAGGATTTTTGCGTAGAGCTTATACGGTACGCCCACCTCAAGCATGACGACACCGACAGCAAACCCGACCGCCAGTAGTTCAAACGGCCAGTCGACAAATAGCTGCATCGTCGCGGCCATCGCACCCAGGTCCGAGCCGATATTGAGTACGTTTGCGATGACGACTAACGCAACGGCGCTATAGAGCATGCCTTTACTGTAGTGATCCTTGAGATTTGCCGCGAGTCCTTTGCCGGTAATTGCGCCGATGCGAGCACATGATTCTTGTACGGCAAGGAGGAGCGGAAACATCAGCGGGAACGCCCACAAGAGCCCAAACCCATGCGCCGCGCCAGCCTGAGAATACGTCGCGATGCCTGACGGATCATCATCGGCTGCGCCGGTCACAACACCAGGACCAAGAATGCGCAAAAAGCGGCTATACCGTTTGTGATTTACTACAGCTTTCGCAACAGCGAGCGCCTGCTTTTCGGCACGATTGATTTTTCTTTTAAATGGCCATAAATTCATAATGATACGGTTATGTTTATCATCACTATATCATATCGATTATTGCGTGTGTATTTTCCCGATTGCCAGCTCCAACTCAGTGAGAATGTCGGTGAGGTCAGTCGGTACGCCCGTCGGTTGGCATGCTGGTGATACATCGACCGGTGCCTCAAATCGATAACCACTCGTCTGCAGATAGATGGTGCCGCCAGTTGGCTTTGCGCCGATCGCATTCCGTACGATTGCCGGACCATACAGTCCGGTTCGACAGCTGCCGACCTTGCCGAGCAAGTCAGTCGCGCGTTTCGTCGTAATAGTGATCGTATCGACTCCAAGCGTCGGACTCATATAATACCGTGCATCACTGATCGACGATGTCAGTGGTATCACGACGGACCACTCTTTGATCACAAGCTCAGTCGGCTCCGCGACAACCGGTTGGGGCTGTGCGACCGGTGTAGGCTCCGGCTCCCGTCCGACAGTAACTGACATCACCCAGTAGCTTGCTACCGCAGATACGGCCATGATCATCACCGCGCCGACACCAACAAAAACCTTCTGAAGTAGTCCCATATTGCTTATGATTATATCACTTCACTGCCCTGATAGTGGTGTGATTTGTTATAGTGATACTATGATTCAATATCTCGCATCACCTTCCAGCCAAGATTCGATCACGCTACAGCGCTCGCGCAAGGCTGGTTTGTGGATACGCTGCGAGAAACCGACGGATGAGGAGATCGATCAGCTTGTCACCCTCGGTCTCGACGCCGACCTCATCACGGACGCCCTTGACCCTCACGAGGTTCCCCGCGTCGAGCAAGATGATGCTGTCGTGTATTTCATTACCCGAGTACCCGACGTCGGCGATCAGTTCAACAGCTTCACGACGCCGATTATGTTCGCCATCACCCGAGATCATGTCATCACACTCAGTCGTGATTCACTTGGGCGCTTGTGGCAGCCCTTCATCGATCGCACCCGTGTCGCCACATCTGCTCAGACGCAACTACTTCTCCTCATGCTCGACATGATATCCCAGCAATATTACTCGAGAGTATCGGCGATCAACCGCGAGACACGCGCCGTCACCGCTGATGTCGGTCGCCTCAGCTCAAAAGACATCGCCACACTCGTCGAGTACGAACGCAAACTCAATGATTACCTCGACGCTCTCATCCCGGCCAACACCGCGACCGAGAAGCTCCTCGGCGGGCGTTTTTTGAAACTGACCGAAGACGACCGTGACCTCATCGAAGACCTCTCTGTCGATCTCGAACAGGTCATTGTCCGATGTAAAAGTCTGCTCCGCACCATCACCAACGTCCGCGATAGCTACCGAGCCGTCATGGACAGCCGACTCAACGAGACGATTCGCCTCCTGACCGTCATCACCCTCGCCCTCACCATCCCGACCATGATGGCAGGGCTATTTGGCATGAATGTCGCGATCCCAGGCAACCCAGACTCACCATTTGCCTTCTGGACCATCGCCGGCAGCAGCGTCTTTATTAGCCTCGGGCTGGTGTATTATTTTTTGAAGAAACGGCTATAAGCGCGGCAAGGTACCAACTCTTGCAGAACTTCGGGTCTTCGGATCGCCTCAAAGCCACGTAAAAACACCATCGAGATGACGGTGTTTTTACGTGGCTGGAGAGGAGGGATATCGGCTGAAGCCTCCTCTGCTTGCTTGAAATGAAAATGCCTGCGGCGCTTTCATTTCTGCGCTGCGCTACGCCGAACCCCCGACACATACTATATTTTCGTGTAACATACGATCACTCAGTAAATTTTAAGAACCGACATAAGTTAAAGTATACTAATCACATAAACAGGAGTGTCATATGTCAGGTAGAACACAGGCCTTGATCGCAGCAGTGATGTTACTTGGGATGATAGGGCTAGGGTATTGGGTTGTGCAGCTGATGGGACAGAGCAATTCATCGCCGACGACGCAGATACCTCAGCGCAACTCAGAACCATTATTCGAGCTAACGCCAAACACAGATCAAGATTACATCGCGAGATTTAGCGCGCAGACAGCAACACGGACGATCAACGGAGAGATGGAGCATGACGCATCGGGCGCAACGCGACTCACTATGTCCAACGATAGCGGCAAAGTCATGACGACGTATACGATCAACGGCGAAACGATAGTATGCTCAGACGGGAGCTGCATCAGCGTTGGTCCTACGCCCTCAGCCCTACCAGAAAGTCAATACTCCTTTGACCCCGCAGCTGCCGAACAATTCCGACAAAACAGCACCTACAAAGGCGCTCAGGACTGCCCAGCCGGTACGTGCGAGACATGGCAGGTTGACATGGGCAACGGTGATTCTGGAGTATTCTTCATGGACAGCAAAGGCCAGCTCAGCAAGATGACCTCAAAAACGAGTAGCGGCACATATGAGTTAGTCTTTCAGTACAAAGACGTGGACATCGCCCGTCCCGACAACACTCAGTCACTGGCGCGTTGATAGTATCAAAGACAAGAGGAGGGATATCGGCTGAAGCCTCCTTCGCTTGCTTCAAAAATGAGCAAGCTAATTCTTGTTCGCTGCGCTACGCCGAACCCCCGATAGGTTTTGCTTTCGCAAAACTTCGGGGGTTCGGGTCCCAACATCACAGAGCCATGAAAAAACACCGTGCAAGACGGTGTCATTTCATGGCTGGGCATCATGGTCAAGGAATTCGAATCCCTCCAGACTGGACTTTCGAGACATATATGGTGTCTCGGGTCATTGGGCGTGATGGTCAAGGAATTCAGCTAGGTTAAATTCGAATAATCATGAGCGGATGCCCACCAGCTATCGAATTGAGTAACATATTTCTGGATTACCGAGGGGTCATCCACCTTATCAATTGCACTTTGCGCAGAACCTAGATCTTTGACACTAGTGCCAACTTTGTAAACCTCACTATGATCAATAATAATGAATCGATCATGGGTTTCTCTCGATCCAGAGGGTGGCATGTTACCTTTAATTTGCACGTTAGGAAACTGCGACATAAATGCCTTAACATCAGATACCACTTGATTGGGAGGGTTTTGGTCAGAGCCCAGTAATCGTACGCTTATATTCAACGATGTATTCATGTAAGGCTGAAGGATGTTCAACAGCTCTACATTAAAGGTAGTTCTGTTGGCGCTGAATAAGTAGTCGTCTTTCAGATCGATACTAGTCTCTGCGCGGCTTAAAATGTTACGTAAGTAAGTTCGGGTAGTAAAGGGTGTGCGTGGAGCAACAAAGATTTCAGTGGGTTGTATGTCCACGTCATGTAAGTTAAGCAGTTCAATAATCTGCTGCTGTAATTCGATAAGTTGAACTGCGTCATCTAACCCCACATACCCAGACCGACTTACTGCTCTCCATATGGTCCGTTCTCGCCGTTTACGATCATACTTACGATACTGGATACTATTACGATCAGCAGTGGCTTCATAAGCTTCGCTTGCCCTTCGCTGCAAGGCTTCAAGTTCCTTTTCACGATACAGCCCCTCTGCCAAGAGAGACTTGGCTTCTTCGATTTGCTCAACTATATCGATTAGGACTTTATCTTCCGCAGGGGGATTTGCAGGATGCCATTCAGGCTCTTTAGCTTTCATACATCGATTATAGAATATAGCAGCCTTTTTATATATAGATAGATGTTAAGGTTTGCCGCTATACCACTTAGTACGCGCTTCTAAGTACCTTATACGCATCTCTTTGGATTTACCATTGTCGTTTGACAACTTATCAATTAAATCTTGAGTTGATACCGTGTATTCATTGTCCTGCTCTACGTAATGTGGTTTATTCCATCTTTGGAAGCCAAGCAGAAAAAGTGTTTCCGCCAGAAGATCCATCACCTCTCTTATTTTTCTATCACCAGGAGCGAGAGCATTATTGCGTTCTTTAAGCTTCTTGAAATGAGCAAGCTTTATCCTCAGATCATGAATCATATTTGTGTCGTCACTTTTGTCTCTGAGCAGCTTTTCAAACAAATCAATAGCGGTCTTTTTTCTTTCGGTACGTTTTCCATCGTATAAGTACGAAGCCAAGCTACCTTGTTCGTTTCGCCTGCACACCGCGCGCTGTGCGTCGGCATTCCAGTAAGCACCGATAAAACCATCTAGTTCGATATAAAATACTACCGTCATAGATTCTAGGCTCGCGCCTAGAACTGAACTGTAGTCTCCCCACTCGTATAAGGACTTATGATAGAACTCTGCAGTATCTGCATTGACAGCTTTGTTTGTATGTAAGCGCAACTCAGACAATACCGAATACAGCCGCATTAGTTTCAAGTACCGTAGTGTTAATTCGTGATATCGCTTAGTCTTTGCAATTGTAGGCATACCTACATAGATTGTAGCAGTTCTAAATGAAACAAATGAGGCAAGATGGCAGCTTTTTTGAAGGTTTATTGACTTTATAAACTTATGTTTTGATAATATGTTTTATCTATGGGATAATAAATCTATGAGCGATCATGACGAGATACAAAGCGAGGAGAAAAAACCACCATTGAGCTATAAGGTCAAAACGGGAGGCTTTACCCGAGCTGGACTCGTCAAAACGGAAAGCATTACTCGCGAGTCACCCGACGGTCGACATCTTCACCAAGTTATTCTGTTCTACCACGGCGAGGAAGGTTCAGAGCCAAAAGAGTTTCCTGACAGCATAAAGATTGCAACATACCGACATAGCTTGTTCAATCGAGGCTGGTATTTCGACCGTGCAGCACAGCAATGGAACGGCGATTTCTCCGATGCTTCGCTGCTTGAAGACGTCATTAAAGACAAGTTCCCAGACAGTGGAAAATATCAACAACTCTCAGGCGATGAGGCCGTAGACGGCCTTGCGCAAACTATTCTTGCCGGAAAGATGCCGGCCAAATCAGCGGAACAAATTATAAAGGCACTCGCCAAGAACCCTGACGCATATGAAGTCTTCAAAGACAGTGATGCATCACAACTATTGGCAAGTACCGTGAACCAGTACCGGCAACAGCAAGCGATCGAAGAACTTGATACCGTCGCCAGAGATCCTACCAGCAATGAGAATCACCTACAGAAAGTACTTGATAAGCAGTGGTGGATGTTTGGCGGTAGATACATTGACAAGGCAAAGCGACGCTCACTGACTGTACTCGATCAACTTGACGTACCCTTGATTCGCAGCGACGGATCTTTGCATATTGTTGAGCTAAAGCAAGCGAACATTCCAGGTTTAATACGAAAGCACCGAAACCACCTTGTCGTAGGCGATGAAGTACACGAAGCCGTTTCGCAAGCTATGAACTACCTTCTGTCTCTCGATGAACAGCGCGCGCAAATCCTAACAACGCTTGGTATTGATGCGCGACGCGCTTCTGCGACTATTGTCATAGGACATACCGACTTCGCCGAAGGCTTTACTGCCGAAGAGGTTCATGAAACAATCCGCACCTACAATAGCCACTTATCAAGAATCGAAGTTATTACATTCGATGAGCTCATTGACGGAGCGCATCGCTCGCTCGATTTTAGTCTCTAAGGAATTCTCTTACTCCCATTTGACCTTCCTGTGCTGATCAAGCAGAGGGCTTACTATAGTCGTTCGGATTAGGCAATTGCATTATTGATGCCATAGACGCCAATTTCTAATAGCTCATCCAAGATATCTAATAAATCTAACTGATCGTGGCTGGGGAGGAGGGATATCGGCTAAAGCCTCCTCCGCTTACTTGAAATGAAAATGCCTGCGGCGCTTTCATTTCTGCGCGGTGCTCCGCCGAACCCCCGATACGTTTTGCTCTCGCAAAACTTCGGGGATTCGGATCCCAACATCACAGAGCCATGAAAAAACACCATGCAAGACGGTGTCATTTCATGGCTGGGGCTCAGTGACTTATTCCAAACTTTTGAAGACCTTGAATCTGTTGTCGATAAAGAAGCTGAAATTGCAAATATTAGGGAGCTTTTGGATGAG
>JBATPJ010000033.1:0-31825 GCA_049291395.1 Saccharimonadales bacterium (SeqCode)
TTTAGGTAGACTGGCGCGGTGGCCATCAGCGTCTTACCTTCACCGGTCTTCATCTCGGCCACATTGCCTTCGTGCAGCGCGACGCCGGCGACCAGCTGGACGTCATAGTGTCGCTGCCCGATGACGCGGTCGCTCATCTCGCGGACCAGTGCGAATGCATCAGGCAAGACAGTATCGAGCGTGGTGCTCTTTTTCTTGAGACGATCTTTGAGGACCTCAGTCTGTTTCTTGAGGTCGGTCTTGTTCATATCATGGTATTTTTCAGCCAGCGCATTGACCGCTGCGACACGCTTGGTCAATCGTTTGATGGTGCGTGCCTGCGGGTCACCGAAAATTTTAGCTAACGCTTGTTTCATTGTTCGTCTCACCTCTCATTTACAGCAATGTTTAACTCATTTCATTATACTGATATGAGGGGAGAAAACCAAGTCAATAACACTAGGCTTCGACGGGTTCGGTGCTGAGACGGACTCGCTCTTTGAGTGATCACAGCAGTCGCTGTGCTCGGCCGCCACGATGCGCGTGTTCATCGTGGTATTTCTTGAGCTGTGTCGTTAGTTTGGCCTCGACGATATCGACGGCGGCGAGCATGTTGAGCGTGCTGTCTTTGGCATTGATCTTGCGCTGGGGCACGGTCACCAGGATATCGCATTCGTATTTGTTGCCTTTGGCGCGGTTGACTTCTTTGAGTACAACTTCGACCTTGGCTGTCTTGCGCGCATGACGCGGCAAAAACCGATCGAGTCGTCCGATTTTTTTCATAATATATTTCTTGGTGACGTCGTCGACGGTATAGCGTACTCCGGTTATATCGATATGTGTGATCATAATGACCTCCTTTTTCCCGCATTGCTGCGGTGCTGATATTACCGTGATGGTACTTCTATTATACTACGTTTGCGCAATCCCTACCGGGCAAATCACCTATCTGCCCCGACCGCCTGTGAAACGTTCGTGAAACCATCGCGCTGGAGCAGCATGGCAAGATCATGATTGATCTCGCCGATCAGCTGCGGACCCTCGAAGATCATGCCGGTGATCAGCTCGACGAGGCTGGCGCCAGCCCGGATCTTGGCGTAGGCATCTTCGGCCGAGAATATACCCCCGACCCCGATGATAACGAGTCGCTCACCATATTCACGATAGGTTCGAGCGATCAGCTCGGTCGAAATATCACGCGTCGGCAACCCACTGAGGCTGCCTAGTATATCATCAGTGAGCTCATCTATCAGTGTCGCCTGCTGGCGATCTTTGAGGAGATTACCGATGGTCACGCCAGCGATATCATGTCGTACGATCACATCGAGCAGTGCTGAGGTATGTGTCCAACTAAGCCCGATCGGCATCTTGACGATCATCGGCCGTGACAGCTTCAGCCCATCGATTCGATCGAGGAGACGCTCCAGCCGATCAGCGTCCGTAAATGGCTGACCGCCAAACGCATTCGGACATGAGATATTGAGCTCATACATAGCGACCGCCCTACTCTGCTCCAGTTTTGTGAGACTCGCACAGTAATCATCGATCGCCATATCGTCGTGAGAGGTAAACTCAGCATTGGTCTTCGCCACGCTGACGATCAGTGGGAAATCAGCGAACAAACGGCGCTGGTAGGCCTCGATCGTCTCGCTTATTTTCACCACGCCGAGATTTGGCAGGCCGGCATGTACCACCAGCGATCGACTACGTGGAAGCCGGTGAAACCACGGCCGTGGGTTGCCATCCGAGGCAACTGCCGTCACCGATCCGCCCGTCATAAACCCAAAACCAACTGATTTCATCAGCGGAGACAGCTCGATATTTTTGTCGAAGCCAGCGGCGAGGCCGACGGGATTACGAAACGACAAACCCATCACCGTCTGACGCAAATGCTTGCTGTCATGATACGCCCAGGCCCGTGGAATCGCCCGCATACCACGCATCCGTGGTAATAGTTTACCGAGACGCACGATATCGGTATGTACCGCATCAGGATGACGCCGAAACATCAGCGGCTTTGCAACCCGCGCATAACCAGCGCGAGTCATCGATCGAATAATACGTCCCATGCAGTAATAATTAGATCTGGCTACGGCCAGACATATAAGGTCGCAGCGCCTCTGGTACCGTCAGCGTGCCATCGCCGTTCTGGTAGTGCTCTAGCATCGTGACGAGGCCACGAGCAAAGCTGATCGCGGTACCATTGAGCGTATGGACAGCCTGGATCGATCCGTCAGCACGGCGTACGCGGATATTGAGACCGCGAGCCTGAAAATCAGTACAGTTACTGCAGCTCGTCAGTTCACGATATTTTCCATCAACTGGCGACCAATACTCAACGTCAAATTTCTTGGCCGCAGGAGCACCAAGGTCACCGGCGGCAATGTTGATCACGTGATATGGAATGCCGAGGGTTTGCCAGATCTCCTCTTCGATCGCTAGGATCATCTCATGCATTTTCGGTGAGTTTTCTGGCAGACAAAATACATACATCTCGAGCTTGTTAAACTGATGAACCCGGAAAAGCCCCCGGGCATGTTTACCGTACGTCCCCGCCTCTTTGCGGTAGCACGGACTGTAGCCAGCATAGAGTAGCGGCAAATCTTTTTCATCTATGATCTCGTCTGCATGATACCCGGTGAGCGGCGCTTCGGCCGTACCGATCAACGTCAAATCTTCACCATCGACAAAATACTCATTGCCACTCGCATCACCTTTGGGCGCAAATCCCGCCCCTTCGGCTACGCGCGCATTGACCATGTGCGGCACCGTCATATAGGTAAAACCTTTTTTCGTCACCATATCGATCCCGAACTGCAGCATGGCATTTTCAAGTAGGGCAAGATCACCGGTGACATAGTAAAATTTCGCACCAGCTACCCTGGCGCCGCGTTCAAAATCAACCCAGCCACGCTTCGTCGCGAAGTCCAAATGGTCCACCGCTCCGGTCGTTTGTTCGCCCCATTTTTTGATCTCGACGCTATCATCTTCGCCACCAAGTGGCACATCGTCGAAGATGATATTTGGCACGCGCTTCAACAGTAGATTGCATTCACTTTCTGATGCGTTCAGTAAACTTTCGCGCTCTGCCAGCTCAACTTTGAGCTGCTTGCCCTCATCGATGAGTACCTGCTCCGGCTTGCCGCCTTTCATGTGCGTCGCAATCTCGTTGCGTCGTGTCCGTAGCTCATCAACCTGCTGTTGCAAGAGACGACGATTGTCATCTAGCTCAAGTAGACGTGCCACGTCGACATCTTTATAGCCTTTTTGCACTGCTGCATTTTGCACGCGATCAGCGTTATCGCGGATAAAACGAATATCTAACATATGCCTTCTAGTATACACCTACTCCGTACGGAGCGCATCGATTGGATCGAGGCGAGCGGCTTTGCGCGCCGGGAACCAGCCTGCAGCGATAGCGACGAGGATGAGCGCCGTGATGAGACCAATGATCTGCCAGGCATCGAAGATCAGGATGCTATTGCCACTACCGAGATTGAGCGTCTTTGTCAGCCACGGGTTGATCAGTGTTCCGATCAGCAGCGCCAGCCCCGAGCCAATTGCCCCACCGAGCAGACCGATCCAGGCCGCTTCGATCCGGAACAACCAGCCGACATGTCGGCCGCGCATACCGAGCGCTTTCATAAGACCAATCTCACGCGTTCGCTCAAGGACCGAGATATACATCGTGTTCACGATACCGAAGATGCTCGCGATCACCGTGATGACACCAAAGACCGCAACGAGAATCTGCAAGATATCGACGAACTGACGAATCGTCTTCTGGATGTCTTGGCTGGTCACGACGTAGTAGCCGCGGGACTGGAGATCGTCTTTGGCGCGATTGGCGACAGTGACATCGGCACCATCTTTGACGCGAATCGAGACATAGCTGTATTTTCCATACTGTGACGTGCCTTTCGTCGTGTAGTCATACATGTCTTTAGCTTTGGCCGAGCCAACATACAGCGACAAGCCTGCTGACGACAGCGATGCGGCGCCCTTCTTCGAGACAGCGCTAATCGTCAAGGTGATATCTTCGGTATTTTGGATAGGTTGACCCTCTGAGACTGCCCCAGCGAGCGACTTCATGACGAATTCTTGGAGTGCCTCTTGGCTATACGGCTGCTGGATAGTCACGGTCACTGTCTTGCCGAGCGCATCTTTGGCATCGCGAAATCCCAAGAGCGACACGTAGCCTTCTGGTAGCACGACATCATCCCCGGCGAGATCTTTGGCGGGCAATGTCCCGGCGACGAGCTCAGGCTTCTGGCCGGGGTTGTACGCTTCGAGACTGAGTGTATATTTTTTGGATCCTTCCCTGGTCACATAGCGCGGGCTGATCTGGTAGTTGGGCCGGACACTCTCGACATAGGGCAATTTCTCAATCTCGAGAATGTCGGCATCGGTTACCTGTTTGATCTGGACACTGCCGCCCGAGCCACCAAAGCTAAGGCTCGTGACCGAATCATCGTATTCTTTGGGGCTGCCATCCGGCGCACCGGTATTTGCGATTTCTTTGTCCCGTCCGACGATCGACTCCGATGGATCAAAGTTATTGGCGACCAATCGATCAGTATAGGCCCTAATACCGTTACCCGCCGCCATCGTGATCGTCAGCGTCAGTGCGCCGACGGCGATCGCGAGACTCGTGAGGATCGTTCGGCCTTTGGCCTGGCGCAGACTCCGCGCCGCGCGGGCAATAGTATCGGTAATCCTCATGACGCCACCACTTTCTTCTTCTTGGTAATTTGTGTGATACGACCATCTTTCATATGTATCTGCATGTCGCATTTTGCCGCCAGGTCATCATCGTGTGTCACGATCACGAGCGTACTGCCCAGCTTGCGGTTGAAGTCAAAGAGTAATTTTTCGATCTTTTCGCCTGTCGCGCTGTCGAGATTGCCCGTCGGCTCATCGGCAAAGATGATCTTCGGCATGTTCACGATAGCTCGCGCGATCGCGAGACGCTGTTTCTGTCCGCCTGATAAATTTTTAGCCTTTTGATCGATCTTGTCGGCCAGCTCGACTTGCTTCAGAGCGGCCTGGATGCGAGTACGACGTTTGTTGCCGCCGATGCGAGCAATCTCGAGTGGTAAGCTGACGTTGTGATAGCACGATTCGTTGGCCTGGACGAAAAATGCCTGAAAAATAAAGCCGATCTTCTCTGCGCGAAACCTATCAAGTGCTTTGCGCTTGAGTGCGGATATATCTTCGCTATCCACCACAATCGCACCTTTGGTCGGGTGATCAAGACCACTCATGATATGCATCAGCGTACTTTTGCCTGATCCACTTTTGCCGATAATCGCCACACTCGCCCCATCAGGCACCGTGAAACTGACATCGGCCAGTGCCGTAAACGCTTGGTCTTTTTTGCCATACACTTTGCCAACTTCAACAACGTCGATCATATATACGTACTAGTATAGGGGTTCGCTACTAGAAAATAAACTCTTGTGCTTCAGTAATAGCACTAGTATAATGGCCAGTAAGGTCTATAGAGAGACAAACATGAAAAAATTAACAGCGTATCCCAAGTTTTTTGCCATACTTGTCATGGTTGGTTTTGGTATGGTCATCGCACCACTTGTGGCCGCACAGAGTAGCACGATCAATCTCTGGCTTGGACCACCACCTGTCGATGTCTGCCCAAACATAGCCGGCATGCAGATATCACCTCCTTTGGGCATGATCATTGATGTCAATGGTGACTGCGTGACGCCCGCACCCCCTCCTGTCGATGTCTGTCCAAACATAGCCGGTACCCAGACAACTATCCCGAATGGCTACTATATAGACGGCAATGGCGATTGTTCATTGCAGCCTATCCCTCCTGCCGATGTCTGTCCAAACATCTACGGCCTACAGATCACCGTCCCGTCCAGCCTGATCGTTGACGGCAATGGTAACTGTGTTACGCCGCCCATCGATGAATGTCCGAATATCGCTGGTCCTCAGGCCGTCGTACCCGAAGGAATGGTCTTTGAAAACGGCGAATGTTTTACCCCACCTGGTACCGTCTCGCCGCCCGTTGCACCGACAACTCCCACCCCGCCCGAATACACCCCAGCCCAGACGGACAACCGCACATACACCGGACCCGACTATAAAAACATTCCTGAGGTACTCGATCCGATCGTCGACCCCATCGTCAACATCATCCCACCATCAGTCCGCAAAGCCCTGCAGTCGGTACCGCAAGATGTCGCTCGTACCGTGCCCTACTATATCATCGGCGTCCTTGGATTTGTGGCCGGTCTGGTCATCGTTCAGTCAATCCTAGAGATATTTGCTGCCCGCACTCTGATGGCACTCCTCAAGCGCGACAAAGGCATCGCCGACCAGAAAGATAATTTCATTGCCCTCGCATCACACTATCTCCGAACACCACTGACCCTGATGCGCAATGGTCTCGATACCGTCATTGCCCTCAAAGAAGTCGATGCAAAGCACTTAGAGCCACTCCGTAAAACCGTCATGACGCTCGATAGTAATATCAAAAGCATCCTCGAAGATGTCGAAAACAACGATGCCCTCAAAGGCATTCGCAACCCCGACGTCCACACGACCAAGATCAGCGTCCTACATTCAGGATTTTTCTGGATACCGATCATTACCGGTATTGTCCTGACATGGGCGGCAAACTTCCTGCTCGGCGTCGTCGGTGATGTCGACCTCGGTACGTCCAACCTTATCTTTCAGGGCGTCTGTCTGATTGGAATTACCCTTGTACTTTACTCATCGATCCGCAACCATTTCATCCGCCGCGCAAAGCGCCTCCGCCAAGAACAGCTCGTCAACAACGAACACGTCGTCGATGCAGCGCGCAACGCCTTCATACAGCGCTCCACCGCCGTCTTGCAGCAAGGCTTGAGTGATATGCATGTCCTGCGTCCAACGCTCGAGAGCGCCCCATCAGCACGATTCTTCGATGAAGGATACCAACGCTTCTCCGAAATATTACAGAAATTCCTTCTCCTCAGCCAAATCCAAACCGGCACGACCACCACAAAGACCAAGATTGATCTTCATACCATGATCGACAATGTCCTCGAGATCATGCAGGACGAGATCAATGCCAAACGACTTACGATAGTCAACGAGATACCTGAGGGCCTCACTATCGAGCAAAATGGCTCACTCTTCACCTTTGTCATCCAATCACTGATCGACAACGCGATCAAGTTTAACAGCGAGAGTGGTACGGTCGTAATCAAAGCCAACCCCGCCCATCATACTCTCCGCATTACCGTCTCCGATACCGGTATCGGCATACCCAAAGACAAACTCCCACAGCTCTTCAAGCCGTTTTCACGCGCTGGCAGTGCTATCGAGTTCAACTACGAAGGCCTCGGTTTCAGCCTCTTCCTAGACAAGATTATCACCGACTATATGGGTGGCACGATAAAGGCCGTCGCTCCCGAAAAGGGTGGTACCCAATTGACAGTTACGACGGCCAAAGCCTAAGATTTCGTACGACTATCTACGATATCGTGTATGGTTTTTTACCGAATTGGTGCTGCAAGTGAATGACCTGCAGGCCAGTACCGACGACGATCATTGCGATAAAGCCAAGTACGTTGAGGATAGGTATCGCAAGTACGATACCGAGTGCGAGCGCACCGACAGCCGCGACAAGCAGCGCATTGGTAGCTCGTTTTTTGAGTATTGTCATACCGAGATAGTAGGAGAAGAACGCGCCCGATAGTGCCAGATATACCATCCAAGCGGCAAGTAAGAGGAGCCCAGCTGGGATACCGACAACCGTTGCTATGAGCACGAAGGCGAGCATCGGGACTAAGACGACTGATGCAAATCCGGCCAACAAGGCGATCAGGACGGTCTTAAACGATACCGCGGCAGCCCCGTGGACGTATTTTGGAATCACTAGCGTGACGAGTAACGCCAGCACGATCATCGATGCGAGCAAGCTGAGGAAGGCGACAAATGGGTTGACTGATCCTGCGCCGTTGTTTTGTACTTTGTTGAATTTTGTCTCCCCGGCTACAACGCCAGCGGGTACGTTACTTTGAGCTGTGCTGTCGTACGTGAGATTGCCCCCGATTTTTGCGCCACTCGTAAATGTCAGCGAGCCGATACTTGCTGAGACATCTCGTCCGATCGTACCACCGATCGTCGTTCCGTCAGTACCAGCCAGCATGTCGCGCCCGATAGTGCCATCGATGATGAGCGTTGCAGCACCACCGGTCAGATCGCCGCCGACCACCGCACCTTTACTGACATTGACGACGCTACCGGCGACAGTTGCACTGCCCTGGACCGTTCCTTTTAGCGTGACATTGCTGCCCGCCAGGCGTACATCACCCATCACCATCCCGCCAAGTGTGACATTTTGGCCAGCACAGAGTACATCGCCCTCGACGGTACCATTGACGATCAGGTCGTTACCCGCACAGAAAAGATCCCCTTTGACCGTACCCTCGACAAGCACACTCTTGCCGGCAAGATATGCCGACCCATCGACAGTGGTATCGGCCGAGATGACCGCGTCGCCATTATCATTCGTAACAAACAAGCCCATGGCACTCGCTTGGCTCACGCATAGCCCCGCAACTGCTAGCGTCATGACGAGAAACGCTATTTTAAATTTTGACATAGTTATGCCCCCTCCGGTCTTACGTTTATATCACTGAGTGTGAACCCATATTGTTCGAGTATATCGACAACCTGCTCGGTGTCGCCGTGTGTGTACTCATGTGCCAGCGCCTGCAAAAATTCTTCGACATTTTCATACATCTCACCGTTGAATTCATACACTTCGGCCACAGACACCTCCTTCGTTATAATTCCATCATACACCAAATTTGAAATTTGCTGAAAACAAGCGCATTATTGAGAAGTACCAATATATAAGGAGGAAAATCATGGCAAAATTTGAAGTCTACCCAAGCAAAAACGGGTATCGCTGGCGCCTCAAAGCTGGCAATGGTGAAGTGGTCGCGACTGGCGAAGAATACTCCAGCAAAGATGGTGCCGTACGCGGCTGCGAAGCAGTCCAGCGCGCCGCTGCTGACGCTGACGTCGTCGAAGTCGACAAATAGTCACTCATCTCTCGTTACGTCAAGAAACCGCTCGCCACCCGGCAGAGCGGTTTTTTCATATCCTACGACAGCATTCCAGAACTTAATGCACGCCATATGATAATCCCACCGCCAGACAAAATCGTCAGTACAAATAATATCGCGACTTTATTTGCCTCGCTCGATGTAAATTTTTGTCGGAAAAACATTCCAGACAGCACGACAAACATCCACGACGCAAATGTTCCACCGAGCAATAGTAGACTTACTACGAGCGCGTTGTCACCGATAATGTCGCCACCGCCGACCGCTCTGGCGATAAATACTACTGACATGACAACCGTACAAACAGCCGCGACAGCTGCGCCAACTGCGACACAAATACTGAGAAAATTGCGGATTACCAGCAGTCGCTCGTTGGTAAATTCACGTTCGCTAAATTCACGGATCGTACTCGCGGTGATGGGCTGACCGCGCAAATGCAATTTCTGCCCCGCCGTCTCGGCTGGCGGTATCAGAAACCATAATAGTGCGTAGACCAGTAACGCCCAGCCAAACGAACCGATGGCGACGATGACGAAAATAACACGAACGATCACGGGATCGATCCGCACATAGGCTGCGATTCCGCTCAGCACGCCCGCAAACAATGCATTGTCCATATCACGGTATAACCGTCGATCACGCAGCGGGTCTTCTTCTGTACTATCGTCTGTAACCGATCGATCATGATCGTCAGCACTATCGGCAAAATCTTTCGGCTCGCCGAGATGCGCTCGCAGATCAGCCACATCGTCACCCGTGATCACCCCACCCGCCTCGACGCTGCGCTCCGCCAGCAGCTCCACCATGCGCGACTCGATATCGATCATGACATCGCTATCGGTGTGTTTGCCAAGTGCATCGATGTACTTCTCTAGGTCATGCTTGGCATCAAGCTCGATATCATACGCGACTTTTGCGAGATGGATGCGGGTAATTTCTTTCACGTGTCGTCTCCTTATAGTTTCGTTAATGTTTTGTTCAATGTTGTGATCTTATGCGCCGTCAGGACGACGACCTCACGACCAGCATCGGTCACTGCATAATATTTACGCGGTGGACCCTGCTCGCTCTCGCGCCATTCATGACGCAGCAGCCCGTCGCGCTGCAGCCGACTCAGCAGCGGATAAATCGTACCCTCAACCACGACCAGCTCAGCCTCGCGTAGTTTGCGGATAATGTCGCTGGTATAGACCGACTCATGCGAGCATACTTTGAGCACACAGTATGCCAAGAAACCTTTGCGGAGTTGCACTGCGAGATTCTCGGCGTAGCCCTCAGCATCGATCACTATATCTTCGTCTGTCATAGTTCTATGCTATACAAGGTACCGCGATAAGTCAATACCAGAAACCCCTATGCTTGCATTTTATCTGGCAAATCGTAGACTTACTGTGTAGCCACACGAGAGGAAGGACAGTCCATGCACCTATCACGACCAGCCAAGGTCATCACGGTCACGGCGTACGCGGTCAGCGCCGCTGTCACGACGCTGATCTTCGACGCCATCGACAAAGGCCTCGGCGGGAGTTCCGATCTCCCAAGCGTCGGTTCATCCAAGAGGAGCTTCTTCCAACAAGCCCCTCCGTGGCTGTTAGGTCTCCTGTTCCCCTACACCTGGTGGATAGCACTACGTCCACACACCAGGACCAGGGGCAACAAGTAAGACCCCGCGCCGCATTGTCCGCGTTGAGCGTATACCCGCTCCGCAGCAATGCGGCGCGGGTATACGCACCTATTCCTTCTCTACGTTTTTACCCGAATCCGTTTCCATATCAGACCATCCAGCAGCAGATGCGAGAAATACCCTGCAACCGCTGCGCCGTAATACACGATACTGATCGCCAGGACTTTGCTATTGCCGAGATATGGCACGAGCATGATAGGTAGCGGCACAACCAGCATTGCCCATTTGCTATGTGTCCAGCCACGATGATGCGTCACTATCGGTAGCATCGCGATGAGCCCCAGATAAGCCGCTGCCTGCCATGCCCTGCCCCAGATGAGCAGGATATCGAGCGGAAAAACGATCCAGAAAAATATATCTTGCGCTTTGCTGTTGGTATCGACATCGGGAAATAGTGCAAAAAGCTGCGCGATCACAAACACCGCCGCCAGCGCCTGCCAGTCCTGCAATAGTCCGGCATACTCAGCCAGTTGCGTCACCGGCACAAACATCAGCGCACTGGCATAGACCGCTCCCGCCGCCACACCACCTGCCACATGCCCACGATAATTCGCCACTACCAGCCACCTCCACCGCCACCACCTCCGCCACCGCCAGATGAACCACCGCCTGATGAACCGCCCGATGACGAGCTCGCCGATGATACACTACTGCCGGCCGTAGAGAGTCCGTTCATCCCTGACGCAAACGCCGCCGCGCTAAACGCATCTGATTGACCGACATACCAGTCTGGACGCCCACCGCTGGCCTCGTAGTACGAGCCAAGTTGTTTGTTCCACTGTTTTTCCTGACCGAAGAGTACGGCGTATGGCAACACGCGTTCGTAGAGTTTGATGAGCTGCCCCTGGTCGGTACCGCTCGCGACTGACGCGACTTTTGCTGCACCCTCAGGGCTTTGCAGCATGGCGATACGATCCTGCTCGGCCACACCGATATACATCTTGAGGCCTTTGAGGTAGCGTGTCAGCGCCAGCCCCTCATCGGTCAACCGTATAGCAGCCAATGACATGATGTAAGCGACAAACGCCACGACCGCAAACCCAATCGACAGCAGTAGAACAGCTGCGACCAGCATAATCTTCGCCATACGTTGTAGCCACTTCTTGAGGTCAGCGGCTTCATGCCTGAGGTTGTATTCACCTTTGATGAGCTTGTCGAGATCGGTATCGTTGTTGAGCGTGCGCCGGTAATACGCCATATTATTTTTAAGTGTCTTGAGATTTATCCGCTGGCCGACAGACGTCAGCAACTCACCGAAAGTATCGCTCAGTATCTCTTTTTCTTCCCATTTGAGATCGTCGATTGGCTTGATGATCTCTATCTCGTATTCGGCCGCGGCGAACAATGTCTTTTCTTTGACCTCATAGATCTTTATGTAGTGCCGCACTGCCATATCCAGGAGCTGCGCCGTCATCACTGCGGTATAGTAGCCGCCGATACGAGCCGAGGTTGTCACGCTGGTATCTTTCGGTGGCAGATACTCCGGCACTATTGTACCGAGTTCTTTACGCCGCGTCGTCAGAGCGTTCCATTTGACGATGATCCAGACTATCAGCGCCGTACCGATCGCGGCCGATGCCGCTTGGATCATACCCCATAGCATAGTTACTTGCTCCCATAGCGACATCTTGTAGTCGGCAAACGTGCCTTTCGTAAACCCAAGCGCGACTGTCATGCCACGACCACTGCCGATATTTTCTGCCGTTGCTCGGTAGACCGTCTTGGACGTTTCGTTCGTGTCGATCGCGATCGTACACTGACTGGTGTCGCCCGCTGCACCCTGATAGCAATACGCGTCCTTAGTGCGTGCATCGGCGATGAACGGGTCAAGCGTCAGCGCCATACTGGCAGACGTGATCGGTACCCGCCAGTCAGTGCCGATGACATCCCAGTAAAACTCATCACGCGCCGTATCGGCATACAGCCTCGTGACATCACGCTGCGTATAGCTAATGACGTACGTCTGCTCGCCGTGCACAAAGGTATCCGCATCGCCGATCCTGAGCGCGTTGTCGCTCCAATGATACGGCAGCGCCGTGCCATGCTGGTCGGTCACCGATGTCACCGTGAGCTGTGTCGGATGACCGTTATAATCTCGTACAAACGCCCGTTCCAGTCCGTGATTTTCATCACCATCTGGAAATACCGCAGTGATCGTCTCTTTGGCTGCCAACGTCGATCGTTGCTCGCTATCTCGCCCCAGCGTCATCTCGACACGGTAGCTCGTGATCGTAAAATTATCGGTATCTGTCGCTGCATGTGCATATGTCGAATACCCGACCGCTATCATCACTATGATAGCTAATACGCTCAATAACCTGCCGATGTATTTCATCTTGTGATTATTGTACCATCGTTTATTCGTCCGACATGTTGCCTTTTATAGCCCACATAATTAGTCTGGTGGGCAAACTTAGTTCTTGGCTGTCACAAATCTTTTCGATACAGCCTTCATAGCAATTGCAAACAGTAAGCCAATGACGAGCGGCGCGAGTAGATTAAACGATGCGCTTTGCATGACACCTTCAGGAGAAGTATGAAGCTCAAAGAGATAAAGCGGCTCGACACCCAAACGGTAATCTCCCCTAAAACCAAGCCCTTTCATCATTAGCGGTGCGAACAACTGCACAGACAACAAGACAAAGGCACTTATCGCCCAATGTTTTCCAAAGTCGCTTTTCGTTGATGCCTTATTATTCACTGTCTTTGCTTTTTCCGCAGCACGACTATCGTCAGAATAAACTTCGACGCCCGCCTTACAGTCAAGGATATACACATTGCGAAACCGAATATACTTCCATAACTTCGACGCAATCCAAATATCACCGACTGCGCCGGTAAAATTACCGATAAATCCTATCATGGCGATCGCCTGATATTCAGGGTAGAGATTTGCGACAATGATAAATACTGCCGACAAAACGACAAGAGGAAGATACGCGATCATCAGCATACGAGCAAGAGAAATCTTTCGATCAGAAGTAGCATATGCAATAGGTAGTATCCCCGCCAACCCAACGCCAAACTTCGGCGACGCTCCTGCTGCCAAAAACCCGATGCCATGGATAATCTCATGGACAATAATCGTGACGATATACACCACAACACCGGCCCAGCCTGCCGATGTTATATTGTCACCGCCATTAGTTGTGCTACTAAAAATCGCCCCCGCGACCAGCAGGAGCCCAATCGCTTGCAAACTAAGATCATATGATTGCTTCTTGCCAATCGAAATAGTGTCAATCTTTTTCATATGGTACTTATTATTACACAACTACGAGACCAAGACGACCGATTTAAGCTGTCCTGCGAGTTTCTTGTCAAAGGTATAGAGTGGTGATGCGTTGTCCAGCTCGGCGTAGACCACCAGGCAACAATCCTCAAAACTAATTGGGGGGTGCGATGCGAAGAGATCAAATGCCCGGTCAAACATGACGCGGTTGCAATTTATCTTCGGCTGGAGCATAAACGCCCGAAGCGACAAAGCGATCTCCTCGCGGGTATACCCGTATTCACAGCCGAGCACAAACACCGCCTCGGTGATCGCTATATCGGCGACCGCACACTGACCGTCAAGCGATTCGAGAAGATTGGCGACGGCTTGGCGTTCCCTGGGTGTGTCGTTTGTCAGCAATCTGATGATTGCCGATGTGTCTAAAGATCCTTGGAGCGCCATTTTTCTACCACGTATTCTTCATAGGATTCGCGAGTTCGATCGTCTGGTGTCGATGTACCTTTGACAAATTGTGACGTAAAAGCCGTCAGCGCATCGAGTGACATCGGCTTTTCCAGCACGACCTGGCGTTTTTCGGGGTCAAATCGGTATTGCAGCTGATCAGAACCCTTGAGATTCAACGCCCGTCGCACCTTGGCCGGCAAAGTAATCTGTCCCTGCGAAGTTACTGTAATTGTATTCATGCATTAAATTTAGCAAAAAGTAATGCAAACGTCAAATGTATTAACTTATTCTGTAACTAACCCGTATATTACCATCTTTTTTCTTTATCTTGGCGACAGTCACCTGCCCGACTTCTTTCACGTCTTGCACGTGGGTTCCCCCACAGCATATGTTGAAGTTGCCCGGATACGACGTGATCTGCAGGTTTTGATATGAATCAAGGACAAACTCTGGAATGTATTTACTCAAGGAGCGGGCTTCTTCCGAGGCTACTTCCTTTGGAACTACTGGGCCACCTACCGCGATATAAGTCGCAAGTTCGGTCTCAAGAGCCGTCTTCAGTGCCTCCGACTCATCGGCATTAAAATCGCCGCTATATTCCACAAACGTCATATCTGGATAATGAGCACCGCGGCCGGGCTTCCAATTCTTACCTGCTCTTTGCAGCGCCAAGTCAAGAAGATGGCCCGCACAGTGAAGCCGAGAATTGAGCAGCCGTCGTTCATGGCCAACCATCATATGTACACGCCCACCCGCCGTTGGCATATTACCCTCGACGACACCTTCATGCGAGATGACGCCAGCCTTGTCTTTGCTGACCGATTCGACCGTCATCTGGCCGCCGTCCCAGCTAAGCTTACCCGTGTCGCAATTTTGTCCACCGCCACCTGGGTAGAAGCATGATCTATCAAGCTCCAGGCGTACTGTGCCCTCGCCTTCATCCAAAACGGTCGTGATGACAGCATCAGCCTCGAGCAAACCAAAATCACGTAGATATAGTTTTTCGGTTCCCTCGGTCACCGCAGAGACTGGTAATTTTGATCGGTCAATAGTGTCACGATGCTTCGCAGCATCAAATGTCAGGTCGGGGTATATCCCCTTCGTCACATCATCCACCTCGCGGCGGAGTTGTGGGAATGGGACGCCTTCGCGGGCGGTGACGCCTTCGAGAGACCAAAAGATTCGTTCTGAGAAACCAAGTCCACAGGCTGGTGGCATGCCGTACTCGAGAGCCTCGACGTAGTCGATGTCGAGCATTTGGGCTTCGTCATCGCCAGCATCGCGCAAGCCTTGCTGCTCCATGAAGCGACCGAGCTGATCGACGGGGTCGTTGAGCTCGCTGAAGGCTTTGCACATCTCCGAGCCGCCAAATACCAAGTTAAATTGCTCCGTCAGCTTGTCGTTGCCCCGCTGCACCTTGGCGAGCGGCTGCATGAAGACCGGGATGTCGATGAGATAGGCCGGACCAGCCAGCGTCTTGCGGTAATTTTTCCAGAGTTTGTCGAGGCTACGGATACGGTTGTCGGCTTTTTCGACCTCGAGTTTGTGCGCGCGAAGTTTGGCTCTTATATCGTCCATGCTCGACTCGAACACGTCGATATCATACTGGTCGCGCAGGATATCTACGAAGCTAATTCGTGGCCAATGCTCGCCGTCGGCACCAAAGTTGACCACTTGCCCATCGGCCAGTGTAAATTCACGCGTGCCCCAGGTAGCATCACAAATCGCGCGGATCATCCGCTCGGTGAGCTCCATGCCCATCTCCCAGTCGGCGTAGGCCCAGTACCATTCCATGGCGTTGTGTTCGGGCAGATGTTCCTCGGTGTAGTTTTCGTTACGAAAACGTGGGCCGATGTCAAAGACCTTTTCGAAGCCAGCGACGAGGAGTCGCTTCAGCGGCAACTCGTGTGAGATACGCAGATAAAAATCTTGATCAAGCGCGTCCATATGCGTCACAAATGGATTGGCGTCGGCACCACCGGCGGTGTTTTCGAGCACGGCGTTGTTGATCTCGATGAAACCTTCGGTCTGCAAAAATTCCCGCGTCGCTCGCCAGAACTTACTGCGGCGGATGAAGCGCTGACGAACGTCGAGATTCACATTCATATCGACATAGCGACGGCGCAGGCGGTGTTCTTTGTCGGTGAAGCCGTCTTGAGTAGTCGGCATCGGACGCAGTGACTTGGTCAGCAAGCGAAATTCTCGCACCTGGACTGATTCTTCACCAGTTTGCGTACGCATGACGTCCCCCGTCGCCTCGACGAAGTCACCGGGGTCGAGCAGGCCGATTTCACCGGGGAGCGACAGCTGGCTTCGGCTACGGTCGGCCGCCATCGGCGTGTCCTCGGCGCGGATAAACAGCTGGATGTGACTATCGGTCGCGTCTTTGATCACGATGAAAGCCAGCTTGCCAAACTTGCGAATCGAAGTGATCCGCCCCACGATCGACACCGTCTGGCCCTCGAGCTCGCCAAACCGCTGGTGAACCGCCTCGATATCATGCGTCCGATGAGCATCAGCCGGATAAGCATTGATGCCCAGGGCTTTCAAATCCTCAAGTTTCCGCAGGCGCTCCTCGCGCAATTCTTTCAATGTCGCCATAATTACTCTCTAGTATATCAAAACAGGGACGTAATTGTCCCCTGTTTTGATAGGATCTATTTCCTGGGTCTAATTAGAAGTATATGCAGTGACCCATATTAGGGGTTACGACAAAATCCCAATATGCATAACGATTGAAGGCGTCCCATGTCTGAGGACCAGTTATGCCATCGACGCGTATATCCGAAGCTCCAAAATTAGCATTGAAGACATTGTAGTCGGCCTGGAAGGCAGTGATAGCACCCTTTGTCAGTGGTCCGTATCGGCCATCGACTACAAGCGCTCGACCCGGGCATGCCCATTGATTTACTTTCTGTTGAGCAACTTTAACACATGTAGAGTTTGTGGTGCCCGTATTTAGATTGGTACCATCACACGATGCGGCAGATGCATTCGACGAACCTTGCATGACAAAAACACTCGCCAGCACTGCGATGCCAAATGTTGCAACTAAACCAATTCTTTTCATAACACTCCCTCCTCGAAAGCATTCCGTTTAATGTCAAATCTATCCTACCACACTCTGCGCCAGAAGGACTATTTCACTTCTTTGACGTGATACGTGATCTCGCCTTTTGGCGTGGTGATCGTGACAGCGTCGCCTTCTTTTTTACCCATCAGGGCGCTGCCGATTGGTGATTCGTTGCTGATCTTGCCTTCCAGTGGGTCAGCTTCGACCGGTCCGACGATGCGGTAGGTCACTTCAGAGCCGTTTTTGAGCACAACGGTGCTACCAACGCGAATGGTGCTGCTTTTGGTCGGCTTGATGATATCGGCGTTTTGCAGGATGTCTTCGATCTCGCTGACGCGACTCTCGACCAGTCCCTGCTCTTCGCGGGCGCTGTCGTACTCGGAGTTCTCACTGAGGTCTCCGTAGTCACGAGCGTTGGCAATCTTCTCAGCGATAAGGCTTCGTCGGCCTTTGAGTTCTTCGAGTTCGTTTTCGAGCTCTAGTTTGCCTTCTTGAGTGATATGATATGTCTTTTTCATAATAATTTCTCTTACTTTCTCTACTATTTACCTGACAAACGGCGCGCTATGGTAGCGTGCCGCACATACAAGCTGGTTGACTGGAATGCCCCTCACTCAAACAGTGGTCATAGCATAGCAAATAGCTGTTCGTGGGTCAATATCTGCGCATCGGTTTCGGTGCGCTTCTTGTACTCGTATACCTGTTCTTTGATGTGTTTTTCACTCACCACGACGCGGTGCGGGATACCGATGAGATCGGCGTCAGCAAACTTCGCCCCAGCTCGTTCATCGCGGTCATCCCAGAGCACCTCGATACCTTTGGCATGGAGCTCGTCGTAAAGCGCCTGCGCTTCACCCGCGACGTCACCGATCGACACCATATGCACCCGAAATGGCGCGACAGCTTCTGGCCAGACAAGGCCACGATCATCAGCAAACTTCTCGACAATCACTCCCATAGCGCGGGTGATACCGATACCGTATGAGCCGAGATATATCGACTGGCGTTTGCCGTCTCGATCAGTGTAGTACAGTCCCATTTCGTCAGTTTTTTGCGTGCCGAAGTTGAAGATGTTGCCGCTTTCGGCGGTCTTGACTGGTTCCAGCTCCTCGCGGCTGATGCCGAGTTCTTTGACTGCGTCATCGAGCACTTCTTCATTGACGGCGATATTTTTGCCGCGGTGCAGATAGATGATGTCCTCGCCAGCGTCACAGATCGTCTGAAATTCATGGCTGAACTTAGTAAATGCCCCGCCGCTCGCGAACGTCACGTAGGTGTCATCGCCGATGCCAAGCCGCTTGAAGACTTGCATGTAGGCATCGATCGAACGGTTGTAATACGCCTCGAGGTCTTCTTTGGTGGCATGGAAGCTATACATATCCTTCATGACAAATTCACGGCCACGCATGATGCCGCTTTTGGCGCGTAGTTCGTTGCGCATCTTGGTCTGGAATTGATACAGGCTAACCGGCAGATCTTTGTAGCTCTTGATGTATTGCTGCATCATTTCAACGATCGGCTCTTCGTGGCTCCAACCGAATCCAACCTCAGTGCCATCTTGCAGAGCTGATTTGAACCATACATCAACAGTCTTCTCATCCCAACGGCCGGTCTTCTCCCAGACATCACGTCGTTGCAAACTCGTCATGACCAGCTCTTTACTATCGATGGCGTCCATTTCTTCACGAATAATCTGTTTGATCTTGTCGATGACGCGGATGCCCAGCGGCAGATACGCATACACACCGGCCATTTCTTTATAAACAAACCCAGCACGGATCAATAATTGGGCGTTTTTGGCGACTTCATCGGCTGGCGCCTCGCGCAGCGTCTTCGTGAATAATTGCGACATCTTCATATAGAACTATCCTACCCTGTTATGCCCCGTCGAGCAACAGCAATAGCCAGGCTGGCGCCCAAAATATCAGATAGTACGCGATCGAATTTTTCAGCATATGGAGCCAGATCCCCGCCCAGATCGAGCCAGTTCGTTCGCGCAGATAACACGCCACCATACTGAGGACGAAGACTTCGACACCGACATTCCACTGGCCGTGCACATAACCGAAGAGTACGCTCGTGATCAGCGCGCCCAGCCACCACGGCATGAAACGACGCAAACTTCCCTGCAAATAGCCGCGAAATATGATCTCCTCCACGATCGGCGCAACGATAACGATCGTGAGAAACGCGTACAATTTATCCAGCAGCGTTCCGCTCGCTTCGAAACCGATTTGCTGCGCCTGCTGGCTGTCAAACTGCGGCACGAGCCAGGCTATGGCATAGAGAATCACGACAATAACCATATAGTACCCAGCCCAGCCAAGTATTGCTTTTGGAAGATCTGCTATCACTGGCCGTCGCTGGAAGCCGAGCAGCTCTCGGAGTTGACGACGGTTCATGCCGCGTAGTACATATGGCTCGATGAGCATTATCGCCAGCCCGACAAGATACGTCAGGGTACTCGCAATGACGACAAGTAGCGACATGTCGACATGCCGCACGTTGATCCCCGTCTGTTCAAACAAACCAGCGAGAAAGAAACTCACGACGCTTGAACTCAGGACAAATACCGACACATATGCCCACGCTGGCAAAGCAATCGCTGCCACAACGCGACCGATACGGGCACGAAGACGCCGTTTATTTGAAGAGTTTTGTGACATCAGCGACGGTGATTAAGACAACCAGCCCCATAATAATCATCATACCTACCCCGACGACACGCTCCTCAACCTCTTGAGTTAGTGGTTTGCGAAGCAGTTTGTAGATTGCCATCAAGTACCATCGGCCACCGTCGAGGGCTGGGATCGGCAAGATATTCATGACGGCAAGCGTCAGCGACAAGACACCGGAGATAAGCAGGATCGGGACGATACCGGCGCTCACCGCACCCGGCAGGAGATTGAAGAGGATGCCAACTGGCCCTGCGACACTCTTGCCCGTCTCGCCGATCTGCTCAGATGCTCTGGCGCGCTCTGCGCCATCGGTGTTGATCAGTCCCGCCACGCCCGAGCTAAACTTCATCACGAGGTCTCCGAGTCCTTTGAGCGTTTCCCAGCTAAGCTGCGCTGTCAGCCCGACACCAGCGATCGGTGCCGACCATGTCGCATGATAGGTCGTCAATTTATCTTGGGTGAAGGCGACACCGATGGCGCCTTTGCCGTCGCTGGCTTCGTCTTTGCTCCGCGTGGTGACGATCGTCTCCGATGCGTGGCCATCCCGTGTGTATTTGACCGTGAAGGCCGTTGCTGGGTTGGCTTTAGTGAGAGCAATGATCTCACTGACGTCCGATGAATGCGTCACTGGGCAGTATCCTTCGACTCCCGGCGCTGGACAATTCTTCGAAACAGCGACATCGTTGATGATATCACCTTGCTTGAGGCCTGCTTTTTCGGCCGGCAAGCCCGCTACTACCTTGTCAACCACTATCGTTCCTTTGTCGACACGGGTGTCACTCGCGACATATACCTGGTTTTCGACTACCTTTGGCATACCGATCCACATCAAGATCGTGAAAAACACGATCGCACTCAGCCAGTTCATCGCGACACCAGCAAAGATGATCTTAGTCTTGCTCCAGAAACTCGCCGCGCCGAAACTACCCGGCTGCGTATCCGCCGAGTTCTCGCCTTTCATACTGACGAAGCCGCCGATCGGTAGCCAGTTGAGGCTGTAAACGACGTTCTCACCGAGAAAACTCCTCTTCACAGTCCATTTTCTCGCTGCCGGCGGGAACCCGATGCCGAACTCTTCGATCTTCACACCGTTGCGCCGGGCGACGATGGCATGACCGAGCTCATGCACGACGACGAGAAATACCAGTATGAAAAGCCCTGCGATGACCGACAAGATAAATACGATATTGATCACTCCCTACCCTCCGTGCCGACGATTGCGGCGGTTATATTCTTCTAGTATATCAGCAACGTCCGTCGGGCGCATGTCGGGCCAAAATTTGTCGAGGAAGATAAATTCGCTATACGCCGAGCGCCACAGCATAAAATTACTCAGTCGCTGCTCACCACTGGTCCGAACGATCAGATCGCAGGCTGGAATATCCGGATGATCGAGATATTTCTCGAACTGAGCTGCGTCGATATCTCGTGGATCGATATCTGCCGCCGCGATGCGGCGAGTCGCTCTGACGATCTCATCCTGACCGCCGTAGTTGAAACACATCGCGAGTGTCGCCCGTTTGCCTTCGGCCGAAACTGATTCAGCCTCCTCAATCATCTCCACGATATCGGCCGGTAGCTTATCACGGCTACCGAGGACCACCAAGTGAAAACCTTTTTTCTGCAGCTCCTTGATATCTGTTTTGAACAGCCGTCGAATCAGCTTGAACACGCCCCGGATCTCTTCCTCGGCGCGGTTCCAGTTCTCAGTCGACCATGTGTAAAACGAGATATACTTCACGCCAGCGTCGGCCGTCGCTTCGATGACATCTTTGAGCGCCTCATATCCCGCAAGGTGTCCTTCATACGTCGGCAGACCGTGCTTTTTCGCCCAGCGACGATTGCCATCGAGGATGAAACCGATGTGAGTAGGCACCTGCGCGCTTGAGTTCTTAGAGCTTAGATCTTGGTTCTTAGAGAACGTATCAGAGCGGTCAGCATTTTCGCTATCGTTTTGCATTAATAGATCTAGGTTATGACTAAAGCGTCATAACCTCCTTTTCCTTCGCGCGGTACAGCTCGTCGATCTTAGCCTGAAAATCGCGCATATCGTCATCGATGCCTTTTTCGATCTGTTTGACATCGTCTTCGCTCAGTTCTTTGGCGTCTTTCATGCGCTTGGCATCCTTCAGCGCGTCCTGGCGAATGGTGCGCATCGCGATGCGGCAATCTTCGACTTTTTCACCGAGGCTTTTGACCATCTCACGGCGTCGCTCTTCGGTCAATGGCGGGATCGGCACGCGGATCAGTCGGCCATCATCTGAGGGGTTGAAGCCGAGATCACCCGTCCGGATCGCGTTCGTGATAGCTTTGATATTGCTCGGGTCAAACGGGCTGATCTGAAGTAGCTGCGGCTCTGGCGACGTGACATTGGCCACTTGGTTGAGCGGCATCTTGGCGCCATACGCCTCGACCATCACTGAGCTGAGCATATCAGGGTGTGCCCGACCGGTCCGGACCTTGCCGAGGTCACTCTCAAAATGCTCCAGCGCAGCGTTCATTTTCGTCTCATATATCTTCGTGTCAAACATAGTTCTCCTTTGTAAAACCAGTATAGCAAACCCGAGCATCAAAACCTCCCGCGAGAGACAATTGGCCGTATCGGACACGGCCAGACAAGGCGTAGGCCTATCAGTTGGCGGCTGGCCGAGTTTGTCTCGAACGGGAGGTTTTGATGCTCGGGTTTGGCAAATTTTACTTTTATCCTCATTTTGTGATATAATATATAAATTAGATCATGAAACCGCCTATCGCCACCACGCTAGCTCTGATCGAGTTGTCACTTCGTCCATTGGCCGAAGCGCTCAGCCATATCAAAGCCTACAATGGCCCAGTCGTTTTCATGCGTGATCAGCATTACTCAGACCGCGCTGCCGTGATCGCGTCGTATCCGGCTCGGGTCAATGCTAAGCGACTGCAATTTGTCCACCACAACATCGAGGGACGCAGTGTCGATCTGCTCGCCACCACTCTCGGTGAGACATTTACGACCAAACAATCCGCCCTTCGCCCGAGCCGCGTCAACCGCCAGCATATCGTCTGGGGCGCCTACGTCCCCTTGCCTGGTGGCCACGAAGCCGTCGTACAGTTAGCCTTCGACAAGACTATCGGCGCTGCACCAAGTGTCGCCACGATCGAAACCGCCTGGGCCGGCTGCCAAGATGAGATTACCGAAGCGCTCCAAGGCCTCGCTGTGCTCGACATGCCGTCGATCATCGATGCTTGCCGTCTCGACGTGCCTATGACGCCAAACGCATTCATCATCAAATGGGACATTATGGACTCGAGTCACGCCGCTCGCATCAAATACGGCGAGTTGCGACATTTTATCACGACATTCGAGAGCACCATCCAGCCGCTCGTCACCAGACATGGCGGCCACATCCCATCGCTGCGCGGCGATGGCCAAAATATCATCATCTGGCTGCCATCGGATATCGACCGCAACAGCCCACGTGAACTCAAAGCCTTTGCCCGCCGTTTCGTCACCCCTCTGATCGAAAAAATCCGCGTCACCCACGCGACGATGGCATCAGACTACAACCCAATCATGCGCCTCCGACTCGGCGTCGGCCTGGGCGTCATCGAAGTCAGCCAGCTCGGCGAAGAAACAGGCCCGATCCTCTGGGATATCTCGACCAAGATGAAGATGCGCGCTGGCGCCAGTGAGATCTTCACCCTCTGCGTCGATGACAGCGCCCGCGACTACTTAGAGGTATAATTTTTTAGTACTGTACATCGAGGCATTTGCATTATAAAATGTTTATGCGATAGTATCCATGCTACGAGATGAGGTATACGCATGCCGCGCCGCTTAATGCGAAAGTTGTTCGAGTCGTGGACGGTATCGCCTGTAGTCATTCTGGCCATTATGATATGTGTCGGGTGGTTCTGGTTCTGTCTGACGGCTCGTCCTCGCTAAACACCAACTATCGCAATACCCCTCGCGCCGCACCGGCCGAGGGGTTTGCAATATCCTTGTGACTCACAAGTCTATGGTCTAGTCACTCACACCGAGTTCAATGCGGCGGATCTGGCGGACGACGATGTTTTCGCCGAGTTTGGCGATGTATTCTTTGACGAGCTCACCGACCGTGATGTCAGGGTTTTTGACAAATGGTTGCTCGAGCAGCGTCTTCTCACCGAAGTATTTGGCGAGCTGACCTTCGACGATCTTGTCGGCCATCGCGGCAGGTTTGCCTTCGGCGATGACTTTTTCTTTGAACTCAGCAGCTTTTTTGTCGCGAGCATCAGCTGGTACGTCATCTGCTGAGATGTAGTCAGGTGCAGTGGCTGAGACGTGGAGGGCGATGTCGTGGACAAGCGCCTTAAATTCGTCAGTCTTGGCCACGAAGTCTGTCTCACAGTTCACTTCGACAAGCACGCCGATGCGACCCGAGTGGACGTAGCTGTCGACGAGGCCTTCACGAGCTTCGCGTTCGCCGCGTTTTTCAGCCTTGGTCAGACCTTTTTTGCGCATTGCCTCGAGTGCTGAGTCGAAGTCACCACCAGCTTCAGTCAGCGCTGCCTTCGCATCGGTCAGACCGACACCAGTGAGGGCTTTGAGTTTTTTTATATCATCGATTGAAATAGCCATAGACTCTCCTTGAACGTTGATCATTGGTCATTGATCGTTAGTTGATCGTTGATCGTTGATCGTTGATCGAAAATGTTAAATGTATAGATTAATGATCAATGCAGCTTACGCCTTGGCTTGCGTCGCCTTGCCCTCAGCGATCGCCGCGACGACGTAGTCGAGGATGAGCTTGAGGCCTTTGATAGCGTCGTCGTTGCCTGGGATGACGTAGTCGATGCCGGTTGGGTTGGCATTGGTATCGACGATAGCGACGACAGGGATACCGAGTTTTTGGGCTTCGCGGACGGCGTTGGCGTCTTCGACGATGTCAGTCACGAAGACTGCACCTGGCTTGCCGTTCATGTTTTTGATACCGCCGTAGCGTTTGTTGAGGTCGTCGATCTCCTCCTGGAAACGCTGGACCTCGAGCTTGCTGTAACGGTTGGCGAGCTCGCCACTTTCCATTTTCTTCTCAAGCGTCTTGAGGTGTTTGAGGCGTGCGTTCACGGTCGCAGTGTTGGTCAGCATACCGCCCATCCAGCGCTCAGTGACGAAAAGTGAACCAGATTCGTCAGCAGCAGTGCGGACGATGTCTTTGGCCTGTTTCTTAGTACCGACGATCAGCACGGCTTTGCCTTTGCTAGTGACGTCAGTCAGAAATGGC
The DNA here is from genome assembly GCA_049291395.1 of Saccharimonadales bacterium (SeqCode). Lineage (GTDB taxonomy): Bacteria > Patescibacteriota > Saccharimonadia > Saccharimonadales > Saccharimonadaceae > JAPUDQ01. The sequence continues at coordinate 25,423 of JBATPJ010000033.1, forward strand.
AGTGCCACCTCGAGACCTTCGACGGTCTTTGTCAGGTCGATGATGTGACTGTCCTGACGTTTGCTATGAATGTATGGCGCCATCTTTGGGTGCCAACGGCTCGTTTTGTGTCCAAAATGAACACCGGCTTCGAGCAATGCCTTGATATCGACTTCAACAGCCATGATATCCTTCTCCCTTCACCCGCACTTCCCGTAGGAGGATGTTTGTGCGAGTTGCTTCGTTAAAATTAATACCCCTGTATGATATCAATTTTACTCTTTAAACGCAACCATCCCTTGTTTTCTGCTAGACGTCAACCAAACAGACCAATTTGTTGTCATCGAAGATAGCGTGCTCGATATCTCTTCAAAAACCAAATGGCAACTCCCCACGATCGGCTTTCATACCTTTTAGAATATCCTGAATTCTTTCCAGCTCTGCGAGCTTATCCTGTGGATTCTTTGGTAGCCGCGCCAAAACTCGCTGCATATTTTGTTCGTCGGTAACGACTTGTACTATATCTTTTTGGGAACCGGTTATGACCAACCAGTGACATGTCTGGCCCGATTCGTCAGTCGCACCTTCTTGAACCAGTAACGTGCCTTCATCAGGTTGAACGCTACAGCCTTCAACCCCGCCAAAAGATACACCAATCCATGCTACCTGCGACCCGACAACACCTTCAGCATCATCAAAAATCTCATGCCATGCCATGTCACACAGCCTTTGATAATCAAGTGGTTCAGCGTCCCTCGTTCTTTCTTCGACTCGTATGCCCATGGTCTATGCTCCTATTTTCACTATACCACTATCGTTAGGAGTCGTGCCCTGCTTTGAGACGCGTAGCGTCCCCGCTTTCATCCTATCCTGACGTCTGAGATTATCTACCAGCCGTTTAACACCCGGTATCGCTCTAAATAGATTGAGGGTATCAGATATCTCAAAATAACGATTGGTCATGACACGCTTCTCGCCATGAACCTCCGTATCGTACGTATACGATACTCTCGGAGCCGCTTCAACCACGACATTACCGTCGGTCACATGCGCCAATATCTGCGCCATACTACGTCCCTGATAATATTCACGGCCCTGCGAACAAGAAATAAGAAGTACATTTTTCTCACCAGACCCGTCTGGCACGATCCTGTCTATCAATGAGATGAGTGATTTCTGTTTACGCAGTGCTCGCTCATTTCGCTCTATACGAAGATGTGATGAGAGATAAATACCCAAATCTCCACCGTGACCTGCAAGTGTAACCTTCCCGATAGGTAATCCTAGTTTGGTAACCATTCGCTCAACACGTTCAAGATCCTTTGCGGTGCCAACTTCAAAGGCCAACGTGTTGCTAAGATAATGTCCCGTTAGCTCATTCATAAATGCGCCGTTATGATCTCCATCCTGACCGCGAATATACAAGCTTACTTCATGCCGCCCGCTTGGGTTGATTAGTATCTCCCGCATATTATTCAGTGATTCTGCTGAGTACGCACAAAAATTAACAATCCCAAGTGAATGGTTAAGATCAACCATCTTGTCGATCCCTACTTCTGTCGCAATAGTGAGATAATGAAGAGCCGAATTAAATCCTTTTTCGTTGAATGCTTTTGGTTTTGGCCTGCGAAGACTAAGAAATTTTTTATCAAAACCATATTTCTGGATATCACCTTCCATAAATCTTTGGGCTAGTTTTCTTGCTTCTGGTGTCTGCATAAGTATTTCGAGCGCTCCGTTCAGCGTCTCGCGAAAATGTGATTGCTGTTCGACCCTCTGGCTTATCGACATCTCGTTTTTCCGCAACGCTGCGTCAAATTGTTCCCTATCACGATTAAGCACTTCAAACACCACAAGCTTCGGGAGCTCTGGCTTTGCTGCATATTGTTGAGCTGCCCATGGCAACGAATCACCCCGCCCTGCTGCAACCATTTTTATCCAGTCCAGCGGGGATACCCCTGACGACTCAGCTATGATGCGTATGGCATTATAGTGCGCCTCTATGCTGTCATCCTCAAAATCCATCCGATTCTCCGACTGAAGGCTTGCCAGATGCATCAGCCCTGGACTCTGTTCACCAGCTATCTTATCTAAAGCCGTCCCTATATCCAGTGAAGCGAGTAGGACACCGACGCCAGCATGTGTGATGATCTCTGTCCGCTCCATATCGGCACGAGCAAACGACTCAACCTGACGTAGTCTCGCCGGCTTATCATCGTCAGAGTGGGCCAATGTACGCTTCATATAGTTCAGCCCCACTAGACCCGTTGGCTTTTCCCTGGTGATACGGTCGGCAACGGCAAGGAGAGCTTCATTGGTCACGTCGCCACCCATGGCTTCAAGATACTCTCTGGCGGTTTTGACAGGATCAATTAACTTCTCGACGTGAAATTTGTTAGGCCAGTAATTTTCAGGGGGGTGATCCACGGCCCTATCAATCATATCGACCACAGCTTCCACTGCTAATCCAGTCGGATCAGTGGCCTGAAGATCGCTTAGCGCCTCCCCAAGTGGCTCTATCGGGCTCGCTACCAACTCCTGGACAGTCGCATCTGCCTCAGGACCATCAAGAAGATGAAGCACACCGACTGTATCAGCCTCAACTGCATGGCCTAACGCACTAGAGGTCGTCTGATCAGTAAAAAAATGGTTAGCACTCTCAACTAGATCCGCGACATGCCCATCAAGATCACCCGGGAGCTGCTTGATCGTATCAAGTACATCACTCGCCGCCTCCAGCCGCCCCTCTGGTCCTGATTGTGCCTCTGGTGATAACAAGTCTCCGCCAATATGAGGTACGGGCGGTAGCTCCGCGCCATAGTGCTCTGATGTTTTTAGGTTGTCTGCCATGTTTTTTTGTTTATGCTTTTTTATATAGTACTGCGGCCTCTTTGACATTGCAACTAAAAACAGATATAATCTACCGTTGACTATGAAAAAAGATTTACACCCTACCGACTATCGTCCTGTGGTTTTCCAGGATGACGCCGCTGGTTTTGCTTTCCTGACGGCTAGCACCGCGCAAACAACCGACACTATCAAATGGGAAGACGGCCAAGAGTACCCGCTCATCAAAGTACACATCAGTAGTGCCAGCCACCCATTCTTTACCGGTGAAGAAAAGATCATCGACACCGAAGGCCGCGTCGACCGCTTCAAAGCTCGCTTCGCCGCTGCCGAACAGCGCAAAGCCGCTCTCGCCAGCAAAGCCAAGAAATCAGCAACTCGCAAAACCGCCAAAGCCGAAAAAGCCGAGAAATAACGACGTCACTATAAAATCCGGTCGTAATGGCCGGATTTTATATGCAATAATACTTGTATGAGCCTCATTTCCCTCAATCTCGATGAACTACGTAGCGAGAAATCCGCACTAACGGATTTTTTGTCGCAGCCCGATGCGTTTTCGGACCCGGCCTACGCTACCAAAAACCGCCGTTTGCTCGAACTCGATGATCTGATCATTGCGGGTGAGCGCCAAGCCGAACTCAAAAAGCAAATCGAAGAAGCCAAACAACTATCTGGTGGCGGCGATGAGCTCGCCGAGCTGGCCAAAGAAGAATTACCCGCTCTCGAGGCTGAACTCGCTGCCCTCGATGAAAAACTATTCGTCATACTGACACCCAAAGACCCCAACGACGAGAAAAACGTCATCATCGAGATCCGCGCCGGCGCCGGTGGCGACGAGTCGAGCCTCTTTGCCGCCGAGATGCTTCGTATGTACCTACGCTGGTGCGAGACACACGGCTACAAGACCGAGATGATCAGCGAGTCAGCCAACGAAACCGGTGGCTACAAAGAAGTTATCTTCGAAGTCAAGGGTGACGCGCCTTACGCCAAGCTCAAATTTGAATCCGGCGTCCACCGCGTCCAGCGCGTCCCCGTCACTGAGAGCCAAGGCCGCATCCACACCAGCACCGTCACCGTCGCCGTCCTCCCCGAAGCCGAAGAAACTGACATCGAGATCAACCCTAGCGACCTGCGCATCGACATCTACCGCGCCAGTGGCCACGGCGGCCAGAGCGTCAACACCACCGATAGCGCCGTCCGTATCACACACATCCCATCGGGCCTGGTCGTAACCAACCAAGACGAACAATCCCAGCTCAAAAACAAGCTCAAAGCCATGAGTGTGCTCCGAAGCCGCCTCCTCCAGATCAAAGTCGACGAGGAAAATGCCAAACTATCCGGCGAACGCCGCGCCCTGATCGGCTCCGGTGACCGCAGTGAAAAGATCCGCACCTACAACTTCCCCCAGGACCGCATCACCGACCACCGCATCGGCTACTCACGCAGCAACATCCCCGCCGCCATGGGTGGCGACATCGACGACCTCATCGAACATTTAGGCGCCTATGAACGCGAACTCAAAGCACAGGGCGCCACTATCGACGCCTGAGAGTGCTCCGAGCGTTCCCTTTTAAAGACGTGGTCCTTCTAGTGCAGTTTCAGCCAATGCATCTCGAACATCAGCGTCATCCGACATAAGTTCAATGACAGTATCACTGATCTCACCATCTTCCATCCCGAGCCAGAGACGAAGTGTTTCGATAGTACCAAGACCATACGGCTCTCCATCGCCCAAAGGCTCTACCGACCCAGTTGCATCATAGAGGCGTGCCCATACCGAGTCAGCTGCGCCGTCCTCACCGACAGAAAAGCGTGCAGTATATTCTGCCCTTATTGCGGGGCCCTCATCACCGGCGTTTGATGCAAAAAATGGATATCCTGCAGGATTACCACCGACGGGTGGATGCTTACCGTCCACTACTACAACGTGAAGCATACCTCGCCAGTCATGACTACCCCTCTCCCTAGCCTCCCTAGCTATACTATCCATGCTATAGCCCAGATCTGCTGATCCAACATATGAACCCTCGTCTGACTCTTCACCCGAGTCAGGCCGTTCTCCATCATACAAAGCGTTACTCGCCCCTAGAGTTAGCTCGATCGTCTTATCATGCTCAGTTGAGTACAGCGCTATCTTCGATACGAGCCGCTCCCGAAACGGCGCCTCACCGTCCTCGACGCCAGCATTTTTCAATATCATGAGGTCGATATTATCATTATCAGTCAACACAAGTGGTAGACGAGAGCCCCGACGCAATAAAGCACTCGATATTTCTTCTGCTTTTGCCTTAAGCTGCTCGGGGCTTACAGACTCAATATCCGCTCCTGTATCGACACTTTGTTCGTTACCTTTCTGATCACTATTATCCATACGAAATTCCTGTTTAATGTTTATAGCTACAGTTTACTGTTACGGCACTACAAAAACAATGCACACCCCCTACAGGATAATATTTTATCAATACTATACCAGACTGTTACACTGATACGATGACAATAAAAGAATGGATCGACAATAGCGCCTCACAAATAGCTTCGGCTGGTATCAGCTCAAGCCGGCTTGACGCCGAGCTCATACTGGCGCACGCACTGGGCGTAAACCGTTCATGGGTGATCGCGCATAGTTTTGACACCATCGATGATGCTCATACCCTCCGTAGCGCCGACAAACTGCTTGCTAGTCGCCTCGCACGCGTCCCGGTCGCCTACTTGACCAAGCGTAAGGAGTTTTATGGCAGAAGCTTCATCGTCGACGAAAACGTCCTGATCCCTCGCCCCGAATCCGAAACCATCATCGACCTCCTCAAGCAGCATTTAACAGATACGAGGGGTTACCCCTCGGGATTTAAAAGTTATATAAAGGATAATCCTTTATATATTTTGGACGTGGGGTGCGGGAGCGGGTGTTTGGGGATTACGGCCAAGCTGGAGGTGCCAGATGCCGAAGTGACGCTTTGCGATATCAGCGCTGATGCACTGGCTATCGCTCGTCGCAATACTACGCAGCTTGGTGCCGACGTCGATATCATAGAGAGCGACCTGCTTGCGACCTTCATCCCCGGTGCTACTTCCCCTATCCCCCTTCTCCCGTCCCCCTTCCATCTCATCCTCGCCAATCTTCCGTATGTTAACCCAGCTTGGCAACGCTCACCAGAAACCGACCACGAGCCAGCCCTGGCGCTCTTCGCTGACGACGACGGGCTAAGTCTGATCAAAAAATGTATTCGACAATCACGCAAAATCCTCTCTGATGACGGTTATTTGCTCCTCGAAGCTGATCCCTGCCAGCACGAAGCGATCGTCACCTACGGCGAACAGAACGGCTTCCAAATGGTCGAGGCGAGAGACTACGCCGTCGTACTCCAGCGCGTCACCTCGTAAGAAATACCCTATTGATACTTATCGAGCTTAACCGTTATCGTACGCACATCTTTGCCGTGTACGATAGTAAGCTTCACGCTATCACCGGGCCCGTACTGCGCGAGGAGTGTTACGAGGCTAACGGTTTCGCTCAGCTCAGTATCGTTGACTTTCGTAATGATATCGCCTTCTTTGATGCCCGCTCGAGCGGCTGGGC